>NZ_CANSHK010000028.1:0-43660 GCF_947646745.1 uncultured Methylovirgula sp.
ATAAAAGCCCGGCGAGCAAGACGAGATGAAGCGCAATGCTCGCGGCGAGCAATTGGGCGAAGAACGATCGGTCCTTGGTGAAACGCAGGACCGCGGCCGCGGCCTCGTCGGCGCGCTTGGCCGCCTCCTTATGGTCGGCGTCCGGCCAGTAAGCCTTGAACAGCGACCCGAAAGTCGCGTGCGAATCCTCGGCCAAGCCAAAACTCTTGAATTACAGCGTGACGCCCGATCCTAACGTACAAAGCCGACGATGTCTTTGACTGCGGTGACGACCGGCGCGGCAATGGCGCGCGCCCGCGCCGCGCCGTCGGCGAGCACGCCGTCGATGAAGGCTTCATCCTTGGCGAGCCGCGACATTTCGGCGCCGATCGGAGCGAGCTTGGCGACAAGCAGATCGACGAGCGCCGTTTTGAACGTCGAAAAATTGGCGCCGCCGAAAGCTTGTAAGACCTGCGCCTTCGTCTCGTCATTCACGGCGGCGAAAATGCCGACAAGATTGTCGAGTTCGGGACGCCCGGCGAGCCCCTCGACTTCGCTCGGCAGCGCTTCGGGATCGGTTTTCGCCTTGCGGATTTTCTGCGCGATCAGGTCGGCATCGTCATCGAGATTGATGCGCGAATAATCCGACGGATCGGATTTCGACATTTTCTTGGTGCCGTCGCGCAGGCTCATCACGCGCGTCGCCGGCCCCTGGATCAGCGGCTCGGGCAGCGGAAAAAAGGCGTCGCCGAGGCCCAGCGCGGCGATCGACGCGGCAAAATCCAGATTGAATTTCTGGGCGATGTCGCGGGCGAGTTCCAAATGCTGCTTCTGATCCTCGCCGACGGGCACGTGCGTTGCCTGGTAAGCCAAAATGTCGGCCGCCATCAACACCGGATAATCGTAAAGGCCGACCGAAACGTTTTCGCGATCCTTGCCCGCCTTTTCCTTGAACTGGGTCATGCGGTTGAGCCAGCCAAGCCGCGCGACGCAATTCAAGATCCAGGCGAGTTCGGCATGCGCGGCGACCTGGCTCTGGTTGAAGACGATCTGCTTCTTGGCGTCGATGCCGGCAGCAAGATAAGCGGCCGTCACCTTGCGGATGCTGGCTTTGAGCTCGGCCGGGTCCTGCGGCACGGTGATCGCGTGCAGGTCGACGACGCAATAGAGGCATTCATGCGTCTTCTGCAGCGCGACGAATTTGGTGATCGCGCCAAGATAATTGCCGAGATGCAAATTGCCGGTCGGCTGCACGCCGGAAAAGACGCGGGGATGAAAATCGGCCATGCCTGGGAAGGTTCCGGTTTAAGGTGGCGGGTCTTATGCCGCCCCTGCCCTGCCCTGGCAAGCTGCGATCCATCGAGCCGCGGCCGGCGCTATAGAATGAAGCGGCTCAGATCGGTGTTGCGCGCCAGATCGCCGATATTCTTATCAACAAATTCGGCGGTGATCTCGATCCGCTCGCCCGAGCGGTCGGGCGCCGAAAAGCTCACCTCGTCGAGAACCCGCTCCATTACCGTCTGCAACCGCCTGGCGCCGATGTTCTCGACGCTCGAATTGACCTGCACGGCGATCTTGGCGATCGCATTGACGCCGTCGGGCGTGAAGACGAGATCGACGCCCTCGGTTTTCAGCAAGGCTTGATATTGCTTGATCAGGCTCGCCTCGGTCTCGACCAGGATACGACGGAAATCCTCCTCGTCGAGCGGCGAGAGTTCGACGCGGATCGGCAGGCGCCCCTGCAATTCCGGCAGCAGGTCGGAGGGCTTGGCGATATGGAACGCGCCCGAGGCGATGAAGAGCACATGGTCGGTCTTCACCGCACCGTGCTTGGTCGAAACCGTCGTCCCCTCGATGAGCGGCAGCAGATCCCGCTGCACGCCTTCGCGCGATACATCGGCGCCGCCGCGGCCCTCGCGCGCGCAGATCTTGTCGATCTCATCTAGGAAGACGATGCCGTTGTTCTCGACTTGATGGATGGCTTCCTGGACGATCTGGTCCTGGTCCATCAGCTTATCGCTTTCCTCGGCGATCAGCGGCTCGTAGGCATCCTTCACCAGAAGCCGGCGCGGCTTGGACTGCTTGCCCTTGCCGAAAATATCGCCGATCGAAATCGCCCCGATCGAGGCGCCCGGCATGTTCGGCAATTCGAACATCGGCATATTGGATGAAGGTTGCGCCAGTTCGAGCTCGATTTCCTTGTCTGCCAATTCGCCATCGCGCAATTTCTTGCGGAAGGAATCGCGCGTCGCCGGCGAGGCATGCGCACCGACCAAGGCGTCGAGCAGCCGGTCTTCCGCCGCAAGATGGGCACGCGCCTGCAGCGCCTTGCGCTTTGCCTGCTTCACCTGAGCGATGGCGATTTCGAGCAGGTCGCGGACGATCTGCTCGACGTCGCGGCCGACATAGCCGACTTCGGTGAATTTCGTCGCCTCGACCTTGAGAAACGGCGCATTGGCGAGCTTGGCGAGACGCCGGGAAATCTCGGTTTTGCCGCAACCGGTCGGCCCGATCATCAGGATATTTTTCGGCATCACCTCATCGCGCATCGCGCCTTCGAGATTGAGCCGCCGCCAGCGGTTGCGCAAAGCGATGGCGACCGCGCGCTTGGCCTGTTTCTGACCGACGATGAAACGGTCGAGTTCGGAAACGATTTCGCGGGGAGAAAAATCAGTCATGACATCTGCGAGCGTGGATGGGGAAGACGCTGGGCGAGCGCCGGCGGCAAGAGGCGCAGGATCGTGTTGCGGAGCGGCCGCCAGCCGGCGCTGAGCAATAAGATGAACAGCCCCAGGGTCAGCACCGTTATGCTGGTCAATCTGGTGAAGTCCACAAGTCCGGTTTGGCGGATCAACGCGCTAAATGCAATTCCCGCATAGGTGAGGCCGGAAACGAGCAGAGCGCGCCGGTCGATCGCGAGTGAGACGACGGCGAAGATAAGGAAGATGCCGAGGATGCCGAATGCGGCGCGCGTACCGAGCATCTCATAATTCATGTACGCGGCGATCAATGGGTGGACGATCAGCGGCGCAGCGAGAAGATGCAGCCAGAAAGCGATGTCGGTACGGCGCGTCTGGCGCGCCGGATCCGACATGTCGAAGCGCATGGCGAGCGCGAAGACGCCGATGCCGCAGAGCAGCAACAAAATGTTGTAACGATCGCCGCCGAGCGACGGATCGAGCCAGTGGACCGACGCGACGAAAGCGACACTGAGCGCCCCGCAGCCGGCCGCAAGGGTGATCGGAACGCGGAAGCGCCAATAATGCAGCGCCGCGAGGGCTGCCGTTGCCAATCCTGCGATGAGCGCTGAGCGCGGATCCCAGTGCATCCATCCGCCGAAATGCTGGAAGCGGCGCACGAGATAGGCACCCGCATCATCGGGCGTGACAAACCCAAGAACGAAATTGAACGCGGCAGCCACGAAGAGCAGCAGCAGAACGATGCTCGGCAAAGCCATCCGACGTCGACGCGTGAAGAATTCCGCGAGCCCCCATGCCGCAACGGCAAGGACGCCCCATTTCGCCGTTTCGCCGAGGTAATGCGCGACGATGTCAGCCACCGCCCAAGAGAAAAGCGCGATGCCGATGGTCACGAATATATCGGCGAAGCTTGTGATGAATCGCAGGTTCTCGTCGTCTACGCTGTCCGCCGCGGCGACCGCAGCCGGCATCGACGGCGGCGGCGGCGGCAGATCGGCCCGGTCGGCCTCGATCTCGGAGCGCGCGAGGCCGCGCAAGGCCTCGGCTTGCTCGGGCGTGACGACGCCGCGCAGCGTGGCAAGAGCAAGAACCTCGTCCGAAATCATGGCAAGCTTTCGATGACGACATTACGGTTCGTGTAGACGCAGATGTCGGCGGCGATATCGAGCGCGCGGCGCGCAATCGTCTCGGCATCGGCCGCGGTCGAAAGCAGAGCCCGGCCGGCGGCAAGCGCATAATTGCCGCCCGAGCCGATGCCCATGACGCTGCCGTCCGGCGTCGCCTCCGGCTCCAGCACATCGCCATTGCCGGTGAGGACGAGGCCGGCCTCCTTGTCGGCGACGAGCATCATGGCTTCGAGCCGGCGCAGATAGCGGTCGGTCCGCCAATCCTTGGCGAGCTCAACGCAGGCGCGCACGAGCTGGCCGGGGTATTGTTCGAGCTTGCTTTCAAGCCGCTCGAAAAGCGTGAACGCATCGGCCGTGGCGCCGGCGAAGCCGCCGATCACTTCGCCCTTGGCGAGGCGACGGACTTTCTTGGCATTGCCTTTGATGATCGTCTGGCCGATCGACACTTGCCCGTCGCCGCCGATCACCGTGCGGCCGCCCTTGCGCACCATGATGATCGTCGTTCCGTGCCAGGCTGGCAATTCAGACATGGGAACTCTCAGGAATTGCCGCGGCACGGCGGGAAAAGACTGTCCCCATCTATGAAGTTGCCGCACGGCTGGCAAGGGCACGCCGCGCCCGCGCCCCATGCGTGGGGCAAAAAATAAAGCATATCAGTGGCTTCCGATGCGGCCACACAGCTTTGGTTTTCTCTTTGCGGCAAAATGCTCTATGGTCCGCCGCGATCGCGACCGAGGCCCCATTTTCCCTATGCGCAAAGCTCTGATTGCCCGAAAAACCAAGGAAACCGCCATCGAAGTCCGTGTCGATCTCGACGGGACGGGTCATGCCAATATTGCGACCGGGATTGGCTTCTTCGACCATATGCTGGAGCAGGTGGCGCGCCATTCCTTGATCGACATGGAGATCGCGGCGCAGGGCGATCTGCATATCGACCATCACCATACGGTCGAGGATACCGGTATCGCGCTCGGCCAGGCGATCCGCCAGGCTTTGGGCGACGCACGCGGCATCATCCGCTTCGGCGACGCCCTGCAGCCGATGGACGAGACATTGACGCGCGTCGCGATCGATCTGTCCGGCCGGCCATTCCTCGTCTTCAAGACGGTGTTCACGCAGGCGAAGATCGGTTCGTTCGACACCGAGCTGGTGCGCGAATTCTTCCAGGCGCTGACGACGAACGCCGGGATGAATCTGCATATCGAGACCCTATATGGCGATAATAGCCATCATATCGCCGAATCGGCGTTCAAAGGGCTGGCGCGGGCGCTGAGGGCCGCGGTCGCCATCGACCCGCGCCGCAGCGGCGAAATCCCCTCGACCAAAGGGTCGCTGGCGGGCTAACGGAAAGAGATCATGGCCGTCTATACGGTTTACGTCCCCGATTTCGGCCGTCGGACGCCGCTGTCCGACGCCGAAAAATATGCCGCTCTGCCGGACGCCGTCTTCGTCCGCGAGGGGTTTTCGCGCGCGGCCTTTTTCCTCGGACCGTTCTGGCTCGCCTGGCATCGGCTCTGGGGCTTTCTGCTCGTCTGGTTCGCGCTGCTTTTTCTGCTCGTCGTCGAAGCGCCGAAAGTCTTCGGCAGCGCGACGATCTTCTGGATCGCGCTGCTGCTTGAAATTCTGCTCGGGCTTGAGGGCAACAGCCTGCGGCGCGGCGAACTGGCGCGGCGCGGCTTTCGCCTCACCGACGTCGCGGCGGGCCTGCGGCGCACCGATGCCGAACGCAGCTATTTCCGCCGCGCGCTGACGGCCATCCCGCCCCCGTCGCCGCCGCTGAAAATTACCGACGCGCCGCGCCCGCCGATGGCGCCGCCGCCATCCGGCGAGGTCGTTGGTCTCTTCCCGCATCCAGGAGACGCGCGATGAGCGTCGCGATCGTCGATTACGGCTCCGGCAATCTGCACTCGGCGCACAAGGCCTTCGAGCGCGCCGCGCGCGAAGCCGGCATCAATGCCGCAATCAAAGTTACCGGCAATCCGGACGATATCCGCCGCGCCGATCGCATCGTTCTGCCCGGCGTCGGTGCCTTTGCCGATTGCCGGCGCGGGCTCGATGCCGTGCCCGGCATGATCGAGGCGCTCGAGGAGCGCGTGCGCAAGCAGGGCCGGCCGTTTCTCGGCATTTGCGTCGGCATGCAATTGCTGGCCACGCGGGGTCTTGAACACGAAACCACGGAAGGCCTTGGCTGGATCGGCGGCGATGTTGCGGCGATCTCGCCGACGGACCGCAATCTCAAAATCCCCCACATGGGCTGGAATACGCTCGCGACCGAAAAAGCGCATCCGCTGCTTGCTGATGTTCCTACCGGGCCCGGCGGGCTTCACGCTTATTTCGTCCATTCCTTCGCCTTTACCAATGTGCCGAAGGATGAAGTGATCGCTTCGACCGATTACGGCGGCCCGATCGTCGCCGTCGTCGGCCGTGACAATATCGCCGGCACGCAATTCCATCCCGAGAAGAGCCAGACGCTCGGTCTCGCCCTGATCGCCAATTTCCTGCGGTGGCAGCCGTGATCCTTTTTCCCGCAATCGACCTCAAGAACGGCGAATGCGTCCGCCTGCTCTATGGCGACATGGACAAGGCGACCGTCTTCAACAAGGACCCCGCGGCGCAGGCCGAGGCCTTCGAGCGTCAGGGCTTTACCTATCTGCATGTCGTCGATCTCGACGGCGCCTTTGCCGGCAAGCCGATGAATGCGGCCGCGGTCGAAGCGATCCTTGCGCGGGTGAAAATGCCGGTGCAGCTCGGCGGCGGCATCCGCGACCTGCGCACGGTCGAAGGCTGGCTCGGCAAGGGCATCGCCCGCGTCATCATCGGCACGGCGGCGGTGCGCGACCCGGCTTTCGTCCGCGAAGCGGCGCGCCGCTTCCCGGGTCAGGTGGCTGTCGGAATCGATGCCCGCGACGGCAAGGTCGCGGTCGAAGGCTGGGCGGAGGCGACGACGATGGAAACGGTCGAGCTTAGCCGCCGTTTCGAAGATGCCGGCGTCGCCGCCATCGTCTATACGGACATCTCGCGCGACGGCGCGCTGAAGGGCTTGAACGTGGAGGCGACGCTTGCTTTGGCCGATGCGGTCGCGATCCCGGTGATCGCCTCCGGCGGCCTTGCCTCGCTCAAAGATGTCGAACGCTTGCTCGAACGAGATTGCGCCAAGCTCGAAGGCGCCATCACCGGCCGCGCGCTCTACGACGGCCGCCTCGATCCGCAGGCAGCGCTGGCGCTCGTTCGCGCCGCGGAGAAAAGCCTTGCTTAAATCGCGCCTCATCCCTTGCCTCGACGTCAAGGACGGCCGTGTCGTCAAAGGCGTCAACTTCGTCGATCTGCGCGATGCCGGCGATCCGGTCGCCTGCGCCATCGCCTATGATGCGGCCGGCGCCGACGAACTCTGCTTCCTCGACATCACCGCGAGCCATGAGAACCGCGGCACGCTGCTCGATGTCGTGCGCCGCACGGCGGAAGCCTGTTTCATGCCGCTCACCGTCGGCGGCGGCGTGCGCACGGTCGAGGACATCCGCAATCTTCTGCTCGCCGGCGCCGACAAGGTCGGCATCAACACGGCGGCGGTGCAGAACCGCGATTTCGTCCGCGCCGGCGCGGAGAAATTCGGCAGCCAGTGCATTGTCGTCGCGATCGATGCGAAACAGGTTTCGCCCGGCCGCTGGGAAATCTTTACGCACGGCGGCCGCAAGCCGACCGGCCTCGATGCCATCGATTACGCGCGCGAAGTCGTGCGCCTCGGCGCCGGCGAAATCCTGCTGACCTCGATGGACCGCGACGGCACGCGATCGGGTTTCGACATCGCCCTCACCCGCGCCGTCGTCGATGCCGTCAATGTGCCGGTGATCGCCTCGGGCGGCGTCGGCACGCTCGACCATCTGGTCGCGGGTTTGCGTGACGGCGGCGCCAGCGCCGCGCTCGCCGCTTCGATCTTCCATTTCGGTGAATTCTCTATCGCCGAAGCCAAGACCTATATGGCGGAACACGGCGTTGCGGTCCGCCTCGACGGCGTCGCGGCCACCGCAGCCGTCGCGTGAGGGCCTTATGAGCAATTTCACACTCGCCGATCTTGCCGCGATCATCGCCCGGCGTGCCGGGGCGAGCGCGAAAGATTCCTATACGAAATCGCTGCTCGACGCGGGCCCCGCCCGCGCCGCGAAAAAGCTCGGCGAGGAGGCGGTCGAAACCGTGATTGCCGCAATCGAAGGCGAGACGAAAGCGCTTGTCGGCGAAAGCGCCGACCTGCTTTACCACTTGCTCGTCGTGCTTCAGTCGCGCGGGGTTCGGCTCGACGATGTTCTATCCGAACTCGAACGGCGCACGCGACAATCCGGTCACGAGGAAAAAGCGGCGCGGAAACAAGACGTAAAATAAATCAATTCATCTTTTGGCCGGTTTAAAAAAAGAATTTGCCGAATTAAAATGCAATCCCATCTCCTTCGCGGGCGTCAGACGGCCGGGAGAGTCATGGACGAGCGCGTCATGCAGCCCCCGGCGATTCTCTCGCCCTATCATCGCTTCACGCGAAGCGAATGGGCGGCTTTGCGCGCCGATACGCCGCTGACCCTGACGCTCGAAGATTTAAACAGGCTGCGCTCGCTGAGCGAGCCTTTGTCGATCGACGAAGTCATCGAGATTTATCTGCCGCTCTCGCGCCTGTTGGCGCTTTACGTCGCCGCGACGCAGGGCCTCTACAAGGCGACGCACCGCTTCCTCGGCACCGAAGACGGCAAGGTGCCTTACATCATCGGTGTCGCCGGCTCCGTTGCAGCCGGCAAATCGACGCTGGCGCGCGTCATGTGTGCGCTCCTGTCGCGCTGGCCCAACACGCCGAAAGTCCAGCTCGTCACGACCGACGGCTTTCTCCATCCGAACGCCGTGCTCGCCGCCGAAGGCCTCATGGACAGGAAGGGCTTTCCCGAGAGCTATGACAGCATGGCGCTCGTCAACTTTCTCTCCGATGTGAAGGCGGGCACGCGCAATGTCCGCGCGCCGGTCTATTCGCATCTGACTTATGACATCATGCCGGACGAATTCGTCGCCGTCGATCGCCCCGACATTCTGATCGTCGAAGGGCTCAACGTGCTGCAGCCCGGCCGCCCGCTGAAGGATGGACGCGCGAGCGCCTTCGTTTCCGACTTCTTCGATTTTTCGGTCTATCTCGATGCCGACGAGAACGACCTCGAACAATGGTATATCGCCCGCTTTCAGCGGCTGCGGCAGACGGCGTTCCGCGACCCGCGCTCCTACTTCCGCAAATATGCGGATTTGTCCGATGCCGAGGCCGAGACGATGGCGCGCGACATCTGGACGAGGATCAACCTGCGCAATCTGCACGACAACATTCTGCCGACGCGCGCCCGCGCCAGCCTCGTCTTGACCAAGGACGCGGATCATTCGATCCAGACGGTGGAACTGCGCAAGCTTTAGCGCCGGTTACAGCAGCCCGTTTTCCGTCGCGAGGGCGCGCAGATCCGCCTGTGGCCGCGCGCCGTAGTGCTGGATGACTTCCGCCGCCGCCAGCGCGCCAAGCCGGGCGCAATCGGCGAGTGTCTGCTCTTGCGACAGGCCGACGAGAAAGCCGGCGGCGAAGAGATCGCCGGCACCGGTCGTATCGACGAGATGCTCGATCGGAAAAGCATTGATCGCCTGCGTCTCTTCGCGCGTCACGACGAGCGCGCCCTTGTCGCCGCGCGTCACCGCGGCGAGAACATCGTCCTCGCGCAATTGCGCGACGGCGGTCTTGAAATCGGCGGTCTGATAGAGCGAATGCAATTCGCTCTCGTTGGCGAAAAGAATGTCGATCGCGCGGCTGCGGATCAAATGCAGGAATTCGTCGCGGTAGCGATCGACGCAAAAGGCGTCCGACAGGCTCAGCGCCACCTTGCGCCCGGCCTTGTGGGCGATCTCGGCGGCTTTGAGGAAGGCCGTTTTGGCCGCTGGCGGGTCCCAAAGATAGCCTTCGAGATAGGTGATCCGTGCCGCCGCGACTTGGGCAGGATCGACATCCGCCTCGCTTAAAGCCTGACAGGCGCCGAGAAAGGTATTCATCGTCCGCTGGCCGTCGGGCGTCACCAAAATGAGGCAGCGGGCGCTGGCGACACCGTCCGCCGCCGGGCTAGTGTCGAAGGCAACCTTGGCGGCGCGGATATCATGGCCGAACATCTGACCGATGGGATCCTGCTTCACCTTGCCGATGAAGCCGGCGCGGGCGCCGAGCGCCGCGGCGCCGATGATCGTGTTGGCGGCCGACCCACCGGAGACGACGAGCGTCTGACCCATGGCCGCATAGAGCGTCTCGGCGGCGGCTTCGTCGATCAGCCGCATGCCGCCTTTGTTCAACGCATGCGCGGCGAGGAAGTCGTCGTCGCAGGGCGCAATGACATCGACGATGGCATTGCCGATGCCGAGAATATCGAGGCGGGGTTCGGTCATGAGGAAGGGCTCGGGCGGGAAGCGAGCCTTTCGCATCGGCGCGCGGGAAGGTCAAGCGGTGCCCGCGACAGGCGCCGCTTCAACCACAGGCATGACGCCGACTAAAGGCCTTCGAAGAGAGCCGTCGACAGATAACGCTCGGCGAAGGACGGAATGATGAGCACGATATTCTTGCCGGCGAAGGCATCGCGCGCGCCGATTTCGATCGCGGCGGCCACCGCCGCGCCGGATGAAATGCCGACGGGAATGCCCTCGAGCCGGGCGGTGAGCCGGGCGATATCGAAGGCCGTCTGGTTACCGACCGTCACGACCTCGTCGATCAGGTTGCGCTCGAGAATCGGTGGGATGAAGCCCGCGCCGATGCCCTGAATTTTGTGCGGGCCGGGATGGCCGCCGGAGAGCACAGCGGAATCTTCCGGCTCGACGGCGACAATATGCACGCCGGGCTTGCGCGCCTTCAACACCTCGGCAACGCCGGTCAATGTGCCGCCGGTGCCGACCGCAGAGACGAAGACGTCGACCGTGCCATGCGTATCGTTCCAGATCTCTTCCGCCGTCGTACGGCGATGAATATCGGGATTGGCGGGGTTTTCGAACTGCTGCGGGGTGAACGCGCCAGGCGTCGCATTGGCGATTTCCTGGGCCTTGGCGATCGCGCCCTTCATGCCTTGCGGCGCGGGGGTCAGCACCAGTTCCGCGCCGAGCAGTGCCAGCATCTTGCGCCGCTCGATCGACATTGATTCCGGCATGACGAGAATGAGCCGATAGCCCTTTGCCGCCGCGACGAAGGCGAGCGCAATGCCGGTATTGCCGGAGGTCGGCTCGATGATGACGGTATGTTCCGGCGAAATCTTGCCCGCGGCCTCCGCCGCCGCGATCATGGCGACGCCGATCCGGTCCTTGACGCTGCCGATCGGATTGAAGAATTCGAGCTTGGCCAGGAGATTGGCCTTGACGCCCTTCTCCTTCGCGATCTTGTCGAGACGTACAAGCGGCGTGTCGCCGATCGTCTCGATGATCGAATCATAAATGCGTCCGCGCCCCGGCACATGCGCCGCACTTCCCGGTTCTTTCACTGCGGCTTGCGCCATCGTCCCTCTCCCTGCCTGCAATCGCGCTGCCGGCACACATAGCAAAATTCAACGCAACGAGACCATCGCGCAGGTCTCTGTCCGGCGCGTTAGTTACGCGGCGCCGGGACGATGCGCAGATACGGCCGCAGCGCCTTCCAGCCCCCGGGATATTTCTTCTTTGCCTCTTCGTCCGATACCGCCGGGACGATGATCACATCTTCGCCCGCCTGCCAATTCACCGGTGTCGCCACTTGATGCTCGGCGGTCAATTGCAGCGAATCGATCACCCGCAGGATCTCATCGAAGTTGCGGCCGGTGCTCGCCGGATAGGTGAGCATCAGCTTGATCTTCTTGTCCGGCCCGATGACGAAGACGGAACGCACGGTGAGCGTGTCGCTGGCATTCGGATGGATCATTCCATAAAGGTTGGCGACCTTGCGCTCGGGATCCGCGATCAACGGAAAATTGAGCGCATAGCCTTGCGTGTCCTTGATGTCCTCGGCCCATTTTTCGTGATCCTTCAGGGGATCGACGCTGAGGCCCAGCACTTTCACGCCGCGCTTATCGAACTCGGGCTTCAATTTCGCCGTATAGCCGAGCTCCGTCGTGCAGATCGGCGTGAAATTCTTCGGGTGCGAGAACAGGACAGCCCAGGATCCGTTGATGTAATCGTGGAAGCGGATCGGGCCTTCAGTCGTCTCCGCCGTAAAGTCCGGGGCGATGTCGCCAAGCTGCAGGGCCATGTCCAACTCCTGTTACGCGCATGGCGGCCACCGCCGATGGCCGCGCTGCGATCGATTGCGTCTCTGCCTGCCGGCCAATGCGGCCGGCCCCGTCATGCCAAAATTAGCATATTTCCGCAGGGCGGGAAGTATATAAATTCAATAGACATAGCTAAATTGTGAAATCAGGCTTCGCCGCTTCGTCGTGGACGGTTTTCGTCTCTGCCGCCTGACGGCAGATATCGTCGATCGTCACGCCTTCAAGATCGGCGAGGAAGGCTTTGCCGGCTTTGGTGATGACCGGCTGGATCACGTTTTCGACGAAGGCGTTGCGCGGCGCATCCTCCTCGCCGTCGCTTTTGATCGCGCTGACGACTTCGGCCGCGGTGATACGGCGGCGTTCGCGGGCGAGTTCGTAGCCGCCGCGCGGTCCGCGCACGCCCTTGAGGATTTCGGCCCGCACCAGCGCTTGCAACAAAGTCTCGAGATGGCGCGGCGGCAGATCGAGGCGCGCGGCAAGCAGCTTCGCCGCGACCGGCTGCGGCCGCGCGTGGATGGCGATATCGACGACTGCGGCCAACGCCAGAACGCTGCGCCGGTCCAAGAGTATCATGTGCCCTCTTCCCGCAGGGTTAGGCCGGTTGAACCATAGCCGCCCGCGCCGCGCGCCGTCGCCTCGAGTTCCGCGACCGCGACAAATGCGGCGCGCGTCACCGGTGCCACGACGAGTTGGGCGATGCGTACGCCCCGCACGACTTCGAACGGCTCGGCGCCCAGGTTTATCAAAAGCACGCTGACTTCGCCGCGATAATCTGAATCAATCGTGCCCGGCGTATTCAGCACGGTTACGCCGCGGTGCAGCGCGATGCCGGAGCGCGGCCGCACCTGGCCCTCATAGCCCTCCGGCAATTGCAGAACGAGGCCGGTGGGGATCAAATGCCGTGCGCCGGGTTCGAGGATGATCTTCTCGTCCGGCGCCAGAGCCGCGCAGAGATCGGCGCCCGCCGCGCCGGCACTATGATAGGCCGGCATCGGTAGGCCCTCGCCGTGCGGCAGAAGGCGGACGGCGACGCGCGGCGCTTTCTCGTCAGGCATCGGGACGATCCTTCAGCATCTGCGCCAGATGGCGCACCAATCTGGCCGCTATCTCGTCTTTGCGCATTTTCGGCCAGGGCTCGGAACCGGACGGCGCAATGAGCGTAATTTCATTCTCGTCCTTGCCCATCGCATCGCCCACGTCATTGGCGACGATCAGATCGCAATGTTTGCGCTGCAATTTTTCCCGCGCATGGGCAAGGATATGGTCGGTCTCGGCGGCGAAGCCGACGACGAGGCGCGGCCGCCCCGCCGTGCGCTGGGCGACCAGCGCCAGAATGTCGGGATTTTCAGCCAAAGCGAATTGCGGCGGCGTGTCGGATTTCTTGATCTTCTGCGAAGCGGCCGCTTCGACGCGCCAATCGGCGACCGCGGCGGTGGCGATGAAAATATCCGCGGGCAGCGCCGCCTCGACGGCCGCCAGCATCTCGATCGCGGTCTCGACATGCAGCGTCGAGACGCCGGGCGGGTCGGGCAATGTCACCGGGCCGCTGACGAGGATGACGTCTGCGCCGGCCTTCGCCGCGGCGGCGGCGATCGCATGGCCCTGCCGCCCGGACGACCGGTTACCGATATAGCGCACCGGATCGATCGGCTCATGCGTCGGCCCGGAGGTGACGACGACGCGGCGCCCGGCGAGCGGCTTGTCGAAACGCCCGATGCCCGGCAGCAGCGCAATCCGTGTATCGCCTTCGATCGCTGAGGCGACCGCCGCGAGGATCGCCGCCGGCTCGCTCATCCGGCCGGGTCCATATTCGCCGCAAGCCATGTCGCCGTCTTCGGGGCCGACGAACAGCACGCCGTCCTTCTGCAGGGTCGCGACATTGCGCTGCGTCGCCGGGTGCAGCCACATGCGCAGGTTCATCGCCGGCGCGACGAGGATTTTCTTGTCCGTCGCAAGCAACAGCGTCGCGGCGAGATCGTCGGCGAGACCCTGCGCCATCTTGGCGAGAAGATCGGCCGTCGCCGGCGCCACCACGACGAGATCGGCCGCGCGCGACAATTGAATGTGCCCGATCTCGGTCTCGTCGGTCAGCGAGAACAGATCGTCGAAGACCTTGCCGCCGGACAGGCTCGCGACCGAGAGCGGCGTGACGAATTGCTTGGCCGCCCGGGTCATGACGACATTGAGACTGGCGTTCTGCTCGCGCAGGCGGCGGATCAGCTCGAGCACCTTGTAGGCGGCGATGCCGCCACCGATGACGAGCAGAATGCGTTTGCCGTCCAGCACGTCGTTCTCCCAGGCCCCGTCTTTTAGCGCAGCAGAAAGACAATCAATATAATAACGAGCAGCCAAAGCGCGATATGGCCGAGCCGCGCCCCACGCGCCTGCGCCTCGCCGAGCTTGGCGATGACGCTTTCTGACAGTTCGAATCCGTCCTCGGCCATGCTTTCAAGCTGGGCGATGATCTTTTCGGTCTGCAGCAGCACGGCCGGCAGGTTGCCGGCGAATTGCGCCAGCGCGTTGACGCCGCGCCGCGCGTCCTCGATCCTGCCGACCGGACCTAAATTCTCGCGCAGCCAACCGGAAACGACGGGCTCCGCCGTCGACCACATGTCGAGCTTCGGGTCGAGCCGCCGCGCCACGCCTTCGACGACGACCATGGTTTTCTGCAGCAGGACGAGTTCCGTCCGTGTCGTCATATCGAAAAGCGCCGTCACTTCGAACAGAAGGGTCAGCACCCGCGCCATGGAAATCTCGTCGGCCGGGCGGGCATGGATCGGCTCGCCGATGGCGCGGATCGCCTGGGCGAAATCCTCGACCTTGTGATAGCCCGGCACATAGCCGGCCTCGAAATGCACTTCCGCGACGCGGCGATAATTGCGGGTGATGAAACCGTAGATGATCTCGGCGAGGAAGCGGCGCTCCTTCAGGCCGAGCCGGCCCATGATGCCGAAATCGACGGCGGTGAGCCGCCCCTGCCGGTCGACGAACAGATTGCCCTGGTGCATGTCGGCATGAAAGAAACCGTCGCGCACCGCATGGCGCAAAAAGGACTGGATGACGGTGCGCCCGAGTTCGGCCAGATCATAGCCGGCGGCGGCGAGCCCTTTCGTATCCGAGAGGGAAATCCCGTCCACCCATTCGGAGGTGAGGACTTCCTTCTCGGTGCGATCCCAATCGACGCGCGGGACGCGGAAATCGCATTCCTTCTCGGTATTCTCGGCGAATTCCGATGCGGCGGCGGCTTCGAGCCGAAAGTCCATCTCCATCTTCACCGTGCGGGCGAGAATATCGACGACCTCCGCCGACTTCAGCCGCTTGGTGTTGGGAAACCAGCGCTCGCCGATCCGCGACGCGAAATACATGTCGGAAAGATCGCGGCGAAAGCGCCGCTCGACGCCGGGACGCAGCACCTTGACCGCAACTTCGCGCTCGCCGGCGCCATCGCGCACCCGGGCGCGATGCACCTGCGCGATCGACGCGGCGGCAACCGGCTCGCCAAATTCGACAAACACGTCATCGATCTTGCGGCCGAAGGCGGTCTCGACCATTTTGATCGCTTCGTCCTGGGCGAAAGGCGGCATATGGTCTTGCAAGGCTTCGAGCCGGCGCGCGACCTCGGCACCGACGACATCCGGCCGCGTCGCCAGAAATTGCCCGAGCTTCACATAGGATGGACCCAACCGGCTGATCGCCGCGGGCAGACGATCGGGTCCTTTGCGGCTGTTCTTGCCGAGGAATTTGGCCGCGGCGAACGGCAGCCGCGCGACCGGCGGCAGGGCGTCGATATCGACGTCGCGGAACAGACCCGCGCGGGAGAGAACGAATCCCGCCCTGGCGATGCGCAGTGGATGCCCGAAGGAAAAGATCAAAGCTTCCAGCCCGAATGGATGGCGACGATGCCGCCGCTGAGCTTTGTATACGCGGCGCGGGCAAAGCCCGCCGTCTCGATCATAGCGCGAAAATCCTCGGCGGAGGGGAACCGGCGGATCGATTCGACGAGATAGCGATAGGCTTCTCCATCGCCCGTCACCAGCCGGCCGATCGCCGGGATGGCGCGGAAGGAATAGGCTTCATAGATCCGGTCGAGCGTCGCGACATCGACCTGAGAAAATTCCAGGCACAGAAAATGGCCGCCTCGGCGCAGCACGCGGAAGGCTTCCCGAAGCGCAACATCGATGCGCGGCACGTTGCGGATGCCGAAGGCGATCGTATAGGCGTCAAATTCATTGTCCGGAAAGGGCAGCGCTTCGGCATTGGCCTCGACGAAGGTCAACCTTTCGGCAACGCCCTTCTTGTCGGCCCGCGCCCGCCCCACCGCAAGCATGTCCGGATTGATGTCGAGCAATGTCACCTGCGTTTGCGGGCCGCCCGCCTTGGCGATGCGAAAGCCGATATCGCCGGTGCCGCCGGCGACGTCGAGATGCCGGAACGGCCGCTTTTTCGACGGATGCACATTGGCCGCGAATTGATCCTTCCACAGCCGGTGCATACCGGCCGACATCAGATCGTTCATCAAATCGTAGCGGGCCGCGACGCGGTGAAAGACCTGGTCGACGCGGCGCTGCTTTTCCGGCAACGGCACGGTCGAAAAGCCGAAATGCGTGTTTTCCAAATTGTCCTCGGACATCGCTCACATTTCGTTCAAGCGCCGCGCCGCGGCCCTGGCGAAGCTGGCCAATAGCCAGGCGCGCGCCTATCTATGCGTCGCGCCTCTATTGCCCGGTTTAGCCTGCCGCCGTCAAACTTGACCGGAGGCATGCTTAATTTCGCCGGCGGGGTGCGGTTGGAGATGCAGATGAACCCGTCCTTTTCTCGTCCTATGCGTCATCTTTTTGCCGGGGTCGCCGCTTTTAGCCTCCTCGGCCTCGCGCCGGCCGCGGCGGAGACCTATAAGCTCCTCGCCAATCTCGACGGGGCAAGCGAAGTGCCGCCGAATGCGGCCAAGGGCACCGGCAGCCTGTCGGCAACCTATGACACGACGACAAAGAAACTGACCTGGACCGTCAGCTATTCCGGCCTCACCGGCGCTGCCGTCGCGGCGCATTTCCACGGCCCCGCCGGCCCCGGCAAGGACGCGCCCGTCGAAGTGCCGGTCTCGACCGGGCCAAGCCCGCTGCAGGGCTCGGCGACGCTGACCCCGGCGCAGGAAAAAGACCTGCTCGATGGCAACGTCTATTTCAATATCCACACGCAAGCCAATCCAAAGGGCGAAATCCGCGGCCAAGTCTCGAAGGCGGAGCCGGGCTAAACATTTCCTTCGCATTCCGCCGGGAGCGCGCATAAAGGACCATGCCTGAACTCCCGGAAGTCGAAACCGTCCGCCGGGGCCTCGCCCCGGTTTTCGTCGGCGCGCGATTGCTCCGCGTCGAACAAAGACGCGCCAACCTGCGCTTTCCGTTCCCTGCGGATTTTTCGGCGCGGCTCATGGGACGCATGGTGACGGCGCTGCGCCGGCGCGCCAAATATCTCATCGCCGATCTCGACCATGGCGAGGCGCTCGTCATGCACCTCGGCATGTCCGGCTCGTTCCGCATCGAAGACGGCGGCGACGAGAATATCCCCGGCCTCTTCCACAATTCGCGCGGCAAGGATGCGGCGCACGATCACGTCGTCTTCATCCTCTCGAGCGGCAAGCGCGTTATTTATAACGATCCACGCCGCTTCGGCTTCATGTTGCTCGTCAAGCAGGATTTGCTGGCGGCGCATCCGCTGTTTCGCGATGTCGGCATCGAGCCACTCGGCGACGCGCTCACCGGCGCGACATTGGCGCGGCTTTTTGCCGGCAAGAAAGCGCCGCTGAAGGCCGCATTGCTCGACCAGCGCCTGCTCGCCGGCCTTGGCAACATCTATGTCAGCGAGGCGCTCTATCGCGCCGCTCTTTCGCCGCGCCGCGCCGCCGGGTCCCTGGCGCGCAAGAACGGCACGCCGACGCCGCGCGCCGATCTGTTGGCGAAAGCGATCCGCGCGGTTCTCGAAGAAGCGATCGAGGCCGGCGGCTCGTCGCTGCGCGACCACCGCCAGGCGAACGGCGAACTCGGCTATTTCCAGCACAATTTTCGTGTCTATGACCGCGCCGGCGCGCCCTGCCCGCGCCCCGGCTGCGGCGGCACGATCAAGCGGATCGTCCAATCGGGCCGGGCCAGCTTCTATTGCGCGACCTGCCAGAAATGAGACTCAGGCCGGATCGACCCGTCCGGGCGTGACCTCAAAGAATTGCGCGCGCTCTTCGAGGCCGGCGAAAGCCGCCCGGTCGGCGCCGGTCATGAACACCTGCGACCCGAGCGCCGTGAGCCTGTCGTAAAGCGCGGCGCGGCGCGCCGCATCGAGATGCGCGGCGATCTCGTCGAGCAGGATGATCGGCTTGATCCCACTCAAAGCCGCGACAAGCCGCGCATGCGCCAGCACGATGCCGACAAGCAGCGCCTTCTGCTCGCCGGTCGAGGCGCGCTCCGCCTCGGCCTGTTTCGGCCCGTGCATGACGCGAAGGTCCGCCGCATGCGGGCCGATCAACGTACGCCCCGCCGCCGCGTCGCGGGCGCGGTTCTGGCGCAGCCGATCGCGATAGATATCCTCGGCTTCGAGCGCCGGCCGCGTCGCGATCAAGTCTTCGACATCGCCGTCGAGCGTCAATTCGGCGAAGGGAAACGGCGAGGCGGTGTCCTTATCCTGCAAGATCACCTGCATCAGATGTGCGACCGTCTCGTTTCGCGCCGCGGCAACGGCGACGGCGAGTTCGGCGACCTCGCGCTCCGCCGCATCGAGCCATTGACGGTCGCGCGCGGCATTTTCCAGCAGTCGGTTGCGATTGCGCAAGGCCCGTTCGAGCGCATTGACCCGGCCGCCATGTTCGGAATCGAGCGCCAGAACCAGGCGATCGAGGAACCGCCGCCGCTCGCCGGCCGGCCCCGCAAACAGCCCATCCATCGCCGGCGTCAGCCAGACGATGCGGATATAATCGGCGAAGGCGCGGATCGATGCCACCGGTTCGCGGTTCAGCCGATAGCGTCGCACGAGGCCGTTCTCGGCCTGGATCTCGGTTCCCGTGCCGAGTTGAATCGTGTCATCCTGCCCGGCAATCTCGGCGGATATGGCGAAGGTGCCGGGACCGCCGGCGCGGGCGCAGTCGGCAAGGTCCGCCCGGCGCAGGCCACGCCCCGGCGACAGCAAGGAGATCGCTTCGATGAGATTGGTCTTTCCGGCCCCGTTTTCGCCTGTCAGGACGACAAGGCCGGCAGCCGGACGAATGTCGAGCGCGGCATAGGAGCGAAAATCCGTAAGAAGCAACCGGGTCGCCGCCGGCTTAGCGCCAGACTTGGCGCCAGAATTGGCGCCAGAGCCGGCGGCCGAGTTTTTGAAAGCTGTTGGGGCGGCGTTCATATACGGTCATTAAAGGAAGACGCCGACCCTGAAAACCGCAGGTCACCATCGTGCCGCACGAGACGATAAGCCAAGGGGTCTTGGACCAGACGCATTACCGGCTCGGCCCGCGCGGCGACGATCTCGCACCGCTCGCCGACCTCTGGGTTGCCGCCTGGCAAATGGCGATGCCGCAGATCGATTTCTCGGCCCGCCGCACGTGGCTCATCACCTGCGTGAAAGACATCGAGGCGCAGGGCGGCACGACCGTTTGCGCTTACGACGGTGCGGGCGAGGTCGCCGGCTTTTTCCTGCTCGATCTCGACCGTGGTTATCTGGAGCAGATCGTCATTGCGCCGCCGTTGTTCGGCACCGGCCTTGCGCCGCTGTTGATCGGCGAAGCGCAGCGGCTCTGTCCCGGCGGGCTGACGCTCGACGTCAATGCCGACAATCTGCGTGCGCTGCGGTTTTACGAAAAGGCCGGCTTTCAGCGCGGCGAACCGGGCGTCAATCCGGTCTCGGGGCTCGCCACCTGGCGCATGCACTGGTCGAGCACCGCCTCAAGCATCGCTTAGCCCATCGCTAGTGGTGGCGATGATGATGCCAATGCCAGTGGCGGTGCGCATGCGGCGCGCTGCTGCCGACGTCGATGACAATATGCTGGCGTTCGTGGGCGCGATGATAGCCGTGCCGTGACGGCCGCGGTGCAGCGCTGTCGCCGCCCCCCACATCACCACCGCCTTCGTCACCGCCTGAGCCGGATGTCATCCCGTGCATATGCGCGACGGGGCCGAACGAGGCGAGGCAGCGGTTATAGGCATCCGCGGCCTGGATTTTCTCGCAATCCTTGATCGACCGGGGGGCGGCAGCAAGTGGTACGGCGAGAAACGCGATACCCAGCAAGCCGAGCATCGGCGCAGCGCGTCCAAATATCTTCATCCTCTGAGCGTCGCTCCGGTCTTATTTTCAACTTCAGCGATGATCTTGCTGGCGACAGCATCGATCTCGGTCTCGGTGAGCGTCTTATCGCGCGGCTGCAGAGTGACCGCAATAGCGACGGACTTCTTGCCCGCGGGAATCTCGCTGCCCTCGTAGACGTCGAACAGAGTCACACCCGTTATGAGGGCGCGATCCGCCGATTGCACTGCACGCAGTAGGTCAGCCGCATTCACATGACGATCGGCGAGGAAGGCGAAATCGCGCTCGACCGGCATCAGATCGGAAAGCTCCAGCTTCGGCTTGGTCTTTGTCGGCTTGGCCTTGGGCAGAGGGATTTCATCGAGCACGATTTCGAAGCCGACAAGCGCCGCTTCGATGTCGAGAGCTTCGAGCACGCGCGGATGCAATTGACCGAAATAGCCGATGATATTTTTGGGACCGAATTGCAGCGTGCCGACACGTCCGGGATGGAACCAGGCCGGGCCACCGGCGAGGATCTGCAAGCCGCCGAGGGGCACCCCGAGCGCGCCAAGCACAGCCAGAGCATCCGCCTTGGCATCGAAAATGTCGGCCTCGGATGCGCCTTCTTCCCAATGCCGGCCGCGCGCGGCGACCCGCGCACGGCCGCGGCGCAGCCCCGCTGCGGCGATCTTTTGATCTTCGGGCCGCGTGCCCTTGAAAACCGGGCCGACCTCGAACAGCGCCGCATCGCCGAAACCACGTGCTGCGTTGCGCTTCGCCGCCGCGGCGAGGCCCGGCAGCAGGCTCGGCCGCATATCCGACAGATCGGCCGCAATCGGATTGGCGAGCACCACGGCCTCATCGCCGCCGCCGAACAACACCGCCGCCTCATGCGAAATGAACGACCAGGTGATCGCCTCGGTCAAGCCCTCGGCGGCGAGCGCACGCTTCGCTGTTCGCACGCGCTTTTGCAGCGGCGTCAGAATCGCGGCAGAAACCTGCGCGTCCTCGCGCGGCAGCGGCTGCGACGCGATCCGGTCGAGGCCGGCGATGCGCAGAATCTCTTCGACGATATCGGCCTTGCCTTCGATGTCGGGCCGCCAACTCGGCACGTCGATCACGACAAGATCGCTGTTGCCGGGCAGGCTCGCCGGCCGAAAGCCGAGATGTTCCAGGATCGATGCCATTTCCGAGGGCGAAAGCTCGATGCCGGCTAGCCGGCGCACTTCGCTCCACGGGAAGGTGATGCGTTTGCGCGCATCGGGGATCTCACCGGCGAGTACGATCTCCGACGCCTCGCCGCCGCAAAGTTCCTGCACGAGCTGCGTTGCATAGTCGAGGCCGGGCAGCACCGAGGCCGGATCGACGCCGCGCTCGAAGCGATAGCGCGCATCCGAATTGATGCCGAGACGGCGGCCGGTGCGGGCGATGTTGACCGCATCCCACAGCGCCGCTTCGATCAGCACATCGGTTGTCGTCTCCGAACAGCCGCTCGCCTCGCCGCCCATGATGCCGGCGAGCGATTCGACGCCCGTGTCGTCGGCAATGACTACGGCAGTCTCGTCAAGCGCATAGGTTTTGCCGTCGAGCGCAACGAGGCTTTCGCCCGGCCGCGCCCGGCGCACATGGAGATCGCCCATAACTTTCGCCGCATCGAAGACATGCAGCGGCCGCGCCCGGTCGATGGTCAGGAAATTGGTGATATCGACCAGCGCATTGATCGGCCGCAGCCCGATGGCGCGCAATTGCTTCTGCAGCCATTCCGGGCTCGGCCCGTTCTTGACGCCGCGCACCAGCCGCAGCGCGAAGGCCGGGGCGAGATGTTTGTCGGCTTCGGCGAAATCGAGGCTGACCTTCACCGGGCAGGGAAAGCGGCCCGGCACGGGCTCGACCGGCTCCGTCTTCAACTGGCCGATGCCGGCCGCATCGAGATCGCGTGCAATGCCGAGCACGCCCGCCGCATCCGGCCGGTTGGGCGTGAGGTTGATCTCGATCAGCGGGTCGCTGAGATCGGCCCATTCGGCATAGAGAGCCCCCACCGGCGCGTCGGCGGGCAGATCGAGAATGCCCTCCTGGTCCGTCGAAATTTCCAGCTCGGCGCCGGAGCAGAGCATGCCGGCCGATTCGACACCGCGGATGGTGCCTTTGCTCAGCGTAATGCCTTTGGCGGGAATAGTGGCGCCGGGCGGCGCGAAAACCGATTTCATGCCGGTGCGGGCATTGGGGGCGCCGCAAACAACCTGGACCGGATGACCGGTTCCGATCGCGACGAAGCAGAGGCGCAGCCGGTCGGCATTCGGATGCGGGCGCGCTTCCAGAACTTCGGCGATGACGAAATCCTTCAGCGCCGCGGCCGGATCATGGACGTGTTCGACCTCGAGGCCGACCTTGGTCAGCGTGGCGACGACCGTCGCGAGATCGGCATCGGTATCGAGGTGCTGTTTCAGCCAGCTCAGGGTGAATTTCATAGACGGAATTTCTTGGACGGTCCGGTTGCGCGGCCAACCGCGGCCGCCGGGTCAGAAGATCGCGGCCGCCGGTATAGAGACAGACCGCCGTGAATTCCAGCCTAGAGCGGGATGCGGAAAAGTGTCCGCGGTTTTTCGCAAAAATCCCGCTTTAAATTATTAGAATCGATCACGTTTATGATTTCAGATCGAATCGATCCGAAATCATCGTGATCTAGAGCGGGAGGCAGAGAAAAAGACGCCAAAACAAGACCCTAGCCGACCGCCCCGTCGGCGCCGAATTGGCCCGTCTTGCGGTAGCGCAGCAGATAGGCGGGCACCAGCGCCTCGAAGGATTCGGCGGCAATGCCAAGGCCGTTCAGAGTGCGCCGCGCAGCCATTGCCGCAGCCGAGACGATATTGTCCTGCTCCAGCAATTTGACCTGATCCGGAGTGAGGACGAAATCCTCCGGCATCAGGCCGAGCGTGAGCCGCGCCATCAATTCGCTGATCGCGCCGAAACCGCGCGCGGGACCGAAGGGCAGTGTCAGCAAAAACCGCTTGCGCTCGGTCTCGGCGAGGATGAATTCGATGATTTCGCGCAGGCTGCGCACTTCCGGACCGCCGAGTTCATAGGGCGCCCCCGCCGTCGCCTTGCCGGCGAGCACCGCCGCGGCCGCCCTGGCCACGTCGCCGGCATAGACCGGCTGCAATTTGGTGACGCCGCCGCCGATCAGCGGCACGATCGGCGACAGCCGCGCCAGCGCAGCGAAGCGATTGAAGAAGTGATCTTCCGGCCCGAAGACGACCGACGGCCGCAGGATCGCCGCATCGGGCAAAATTTCGCGCACGGCGGCTTCGCCCGCCGCCTTGCTGCGCGCATAGGCCGAGCCCGACTGCGGATCGGCGCCGAGCGCCGACATATGGACGAAAGCGCCGATGCCGGCGGCGCGCACCGCGGCGGCGACATTGCGCGCGCCTTCGTGATGCACCGCCTCGAAGGTCTGCTTGCCGCTCTCGCGCAAAATGCCGACGAGATTGATCGCCGCATCGGCATTGCGCAGCGCCGCCGTGAGCGAATCGGGATAGCGCAGATTGGCCTGGACCGCGGTGATCTGGCCGACGCCGCCCGAGGGCTGGAGATGGAAGGCGAGATCCGGCCGGCGCACCGCGACGCGCACCAGCCAGCCCTCTTTCGCCAGGGCGCGGACGATGTAGCGGCCGAGAAAACCGGCGCCCCCGAAGACCGTCACCAGCCGATCGCTCCGCCGCATCGCTTCGTTCATCGCCGACGCTCCTCCTGGCAAGTCCATTGGCTTGTCCGTGCCGCCGTTCTAATCAGGCGGCCTGCGCCTGTACAGCGCGCAGGCCACCCCCGGCGGGCTTTTTCCGAGACTGGCTTTTTCCAAGAGAAGTCTGGCGGCCGATTGACAAGAGGCGGAGGCGGCCCGTATGGGAAGCTGCCGCATGCCCTGGTGGCGGAATTGGTAGACGCGCTGGTTTCAGGTACCAGTGGTGAAAGCCGTGGAGGTTCGAGTCCTCTCCAGGGCACCAGGAGACCCTTTCAAGGTTCTCCTCCCGCTTTGTATAGCTGCCGCATTTCAATAGGTTAGAGGATTCTCGTCCGGGCCCTGTTTATGCGCACATTATTCCGGTGGTTTCTCGGTCTCTTGGTCGTCATTGCACTTTTCTGCTCGTTTCCGTTGTGGGTCATTCCCTACCGGACCGCGAGCGGCGAACACACTGGCTATGTAACGGCCGTCGAGCGGAAGGGCGTCTTCTTCAAGACCTGGACCGCGTACGTAAAGACGAGCCCCACCTCGTCGCAGGAGGATGTATATTGCGTGATTGATCGTTCTGTCATTCCGCAGCTCCAGCAGGCGGCACAGTCGAATCAGCATGTCGATCTGTATTTCGTCGATTGGCTGAAGCGAGGCGTTCAGAACTGCAAGGGCGAAAGCGCAATCATCACCAAAGTCGTTCCCATAAACTAAAAAGCCCCCATGAGCGCTTTGCGAAAGAGAGGGTGCGGCACCTCCAAGCGGCACACCTTTCGCGAAGGGCATATCGGACTCAAAGCGCAAGAAAGTCTCGTTGCGCATCCGGGGGCTTCGGAATGGCCGCAGCGACGCCTACAGGGGCGCTTGATGGTCCGTCGGCTCGATTGCGCAGCTTGAGCACGAGGTTATGCCTGAGAGGCCAGCGCGACGTCATCGCGAAAGCGCAGGAACGACAACGGTGACATCGCGGGACAGCTTGGGATTGGCGTTGCCAGCGTCTATCGCGTCCTCAAAAATCATAAACATATTGTGCCCGCGTTTCCGGACTGAGAGCCGCTCGACATCCTGAGCCTTATCTGGCAGCTGAATCGGGCATGTTGCTATGCCATCGCGCGTGACAAGACGCACGGCGCAGCCTCTTTGAACCGCCCTATCCGGTCTCATCGATTCAGCTCAGATTCGGAGGGGGCTATGGAAGAACGACCGGACGCGGAGATTCACGCAGACCGGATTGGTGTTAAGGTGACTGAAAACGGAAAGTTCGCTCTGCTGCACATTCTCAACGACAATCGCTCACTCTCGGTGAGCATCGCGCGCAGGCCGCTGCTCGAATTCCTGCGTTTGGCTCTCACGCAGCTCGAGATCACGAGCCCGGGCAATTCTTGAATCGTTGGCTTGATTGAGGATCAAGCGCCGTTCGCGGCCGGCGTTCGCCGGCCGCAATCACCGATCTTGACGGGACGAGGCCCATCACAAGATCGCGATTGAGAAAATCTCTGAATCGAGCGTAAGGGCCCGAGCCGATAGGTCGAGCGACACGTTATCCGGCAGCGAAACCTTCACGCGACAACGAAACGCGCCATCGGGCTGCATGACCAACGATCGGCCGTTGCCTTCTCTCAAAATATCCATTATTCTAGATATATGGATAGAGAAGAGACGATCCTCGCGCTTGCGGCGCTGGCGCAGCCGACCCGGCTCGATGCCTTCCGCTTGCTTGTGAAGCACGAGCCGGACGGTCTGCCGCAAGGCGAACTCGCGGAGCAACTCGGCGTGCCGCAAAATACGCTCTCATCCCATCTCAACATTCTGACGCGCGCCGGGCTCGTGCGCAGCGCGCGGCATAGCCGGTCGGTCATCTACCGCGCCGATCTCGCGCGCTTGCGCGACGTGACGCTTTATCTCGTCAAGGATTGCTGCGGCGGTCGCGCCGAACTCTGTGAACCCCTCGTCGCGGAACTCAAGGCGCCGTGCTGTCCGCCGCAACGCGCGAGCCGAAGAAAGAAAGCCCATGTCTGAGCGGGTCTTCAACGTTCTCTTCCTCTGCACCGGCAATTCGGCGCGCTCGATTATGGCGGAGGCCATTTTGAACGCCCAGGGTAAAGCGCATTTGAGGGCCTATTCGGCCGGAAGCCACCCAAAAGGTGAGGTTCACCCTCTCGCCCTAAAAATGATTTCCGAAGCGGGCTTCTCGACGGCAGGCTTGCACTCGAAGAGCTGGGATGCCTTCGCTCACCCGGACGCACCGCAAATGGATTTCGTGTTTACGGTTTGCGACAATGCGGCAGGCGAGGTTTGTCCGCTATGGCCAGGCCATCCCATGACAGCGCATTGGCCGATCGAGGACCCCGCCGCTGTTCATGGCAGCACCATCGAACAGGAAAAGGCCTTCGTGCTTGCGATGAAATATCTCTCCAACCGGATCGGCGCGTTCAGCAACCTGCCGATAAAGGGCCTCGACGAATTGACGCTGCAAAAGCGAGTACAAGAAATTGGGCACATGCCCGGCTCATTTCCAAGGTGATGAACGATGGACGTGATCATCTATCACAATCCCGATTGCGGCACGTCGCGCAACACCCTCGCAATGATCCGCAATGCCGGGGTCGAGCCGCATATCATCGAATATCTCAAGACACCGCCGTCGCGCCGGCTCCTCGGCGACCTGATCGCGCGCATGAACATTCCGGTCCGCGCCCTGTTGCGCCAGAAGGGCACCCCCTATGCCGAGCTTGGCCTGGCCGATCCAAGCCTCGACGACGAAGAACTCCTTGACGCGATGATGGCGCATCCGATCCTCATCAATCGGCCGATCGTCGTCACCCCGAAAGGGGTTCGTCTCTGCCGTCCCTCCGAGCTCGTTCTCGATCTTCTGCCGCCGCAACAAGGCGAATTCATCAAGGAAGATGGCGAGCGGGTCGTCGACGAGCACGGCCATCGCATTGCAACCGCCTGAGGTGATCCGTGACACGATTTGAGCGCTATCTGACGCTGTGGGTCGCCCTGTGCATCGTTGCAGGGATCGTCCTCGGCCATGCATGGCCCGGGCTGTTTCAGGCCGTCGCCGCGCTCGAGATCGCCAAGGTCAACATTCCCGTCGCGGTGCTGATCTGGCTGATGATCATTCCGATGCTGCTGAAAATCGATTTCGCGGCGCTGCGCGGAGTGCGCGAACATTGGCGCGGCATCGGCGTCACGCTGTTCATCAATTGGGCGGTGAAGCCATTTTCGATGACTCTCCTCGCCACCCTCTTCATCGGCTTTCTCTTCCGTCCCTATCTGCCGGTGGGCGAGATCAACTCCTATATCGCCGGCCTGATCCTGCTCGCGGCCGCGCCCTGCACGGCCATGGTCTTCGTCTGGTCGAACCTGACGAACGGCGAACCGCACTTCACTTTGAGCCAGGTCGCGCTCAACGACACGATCATGGTCTTCGCCTTTGCGCCGATCGTCGGCCTGCTGCTCGGGCTTTCGGCGATCACGGTTCCCTGGGACACCCTCATTCTCTCGGTCGTGCTCTATATCGTCCTGCCGGTCATCGGAGCGCAATTCCTGCGCCGCCGCCTGCTCGCCGCCGGTGACTCCCATGCCTTGGAACGGCTTCTGGCGCGGCTGCAGCCCGTTTCCCTCGTCAGTCTCCTCGCAACGCTCGTGGTCCTGTTCGGCTTCCAGGGGCGGCAAATCGTGCATCAGCCGATCATCATTGCGCTTCTGGCGGTGCCGATCGTTATCCAGGTCTATTTCAATTCCGCCCTGGCTTATCTTCTCAACCGATTGGCGGGCGAGCAGCATTGCATCGCCGGTCCGTCGGCGCTGATCGGGGCGAGCAACTTTTTCGAACTGGCGGTCGCCGCCGCGATCAGCCTTTTCGGCTTCAATTCGGGCGCGGCTCTCGCGACGGTCGTCGGCGTCCTCGTCGAGGTGCCGGTCATGCTCTCGGTGGTCGCCCTCGTGAACCGCAGCAAAGTCTGGTACGAGCGGGGGGCCGCGCGCCATCGCGAGACCAGCAATGCTTGAAGATAAGACCGTCGCCAATCTCGACCGGGCTGCCTTCGCCACGATCGACACTGCTGCCTTACATGCGCCCGCTCTCTCTCATCCGCCGCGCATTTTGCTGCTTTACGGATCGCTGCGGGGGCGCTCCTACAGCCGCCTTTTGACCTATGAGGCGGCGCGGTTGCTTGAGGCGTTCGGCGCCGAGATTCGCATTTTCGACCCGCGCGGCCTGCCGCTGCCGGACGATGCGCCGATTGACCATCCCAAAGTAAGGGAATTGCGCGAACTTTCGATTTGGTCCGAGGGCCAGGTCTGGTGCAGCCCGGAGCGGCATGGCGCCATGACCGGCATCATGAAGGCGCAAATCGATTGGATTCCGCTCGAGACAGGCGCGGTCCGCCCGACCCAAGGCAAGACTCTGGCGGTGATGCAGGTGAGCGGCGGCTCACAGTCCTTTAACGCGGTCAATCAGATGCGCGTCCTTGGCCGGTGGATGCGCATGGTTACGATTCCGAACCAATCGTCCGTCGCCAAAGCCTATCAGGAATTTGATGAAGCGGGCCGGATGCGGCCCTCGTCCTTTTATGATCGGGTTGTCGATGTGATGGAAGAGCTGATGAAGTTCACGCTTCTGACGCGCGGGCCGTCAAACTACCTGACGAACCGTTATAGCGAGCGCAAGGAACACGCCGCGAAACACGAGGCACGGACGAACCTCAAGGCGATTTGACGCCATCGCTTCGCCGGGAATCCCGGCGCCATCGGAGGCGCGAGAGGATGACAAGGCTTATCGCAACGGCGAGCGTTCTGGTCATCGCCATTGCCGGCTTCGGCGCGGCTTTCTGGCTGCAACGCCGGCCGGCCGACCGCAATCCGATCCCGTGCGGAGACTGTCAGATTCGCCAACCCGCCTACGCGCCTAACGTTTTCCGCCCGACTCCAGCCCGGCAACAAAATGTGGGCTTCGGCCGCTGCCCAGGTGACCGAATCACCTGCCCGTGACATAAGGCGGCATGGTGCGCCAAATCGCTGCCGATCCGGGCTTCGGGGTTTACGTCCACTGGCCGTTCTGCCTGTCGAAATGCCCGTATTGCGACTTCAACAGCCATGTCCGCTCGCAGAGCGTCGACGAGCGGCGCTTTGTGGCGGCCATCGGTGCCGAGCTTGCACATCGTGCGGGCCTCACCAAGGGCCGCACCGTGCGCTCGGTCTTCTTCGGCGGCGGCACACCCTCGCTGATGCAGGCGCAAAGCGTCGGCGCGATCCTTGAGACCATTGCCAAACATTGGAAGATCGCCCCCGACGTCGAAGTGACGCTCGAAGCCAACCCGTCAAGCGTCGAGGCGGCGCGCTTCCGCGACTATCGCGCCGCCGGCGTCAACCGCGTCTCGATCGGCGTGCAATCCTTCAACGATGCCGATCTGAAGGCGCTCGGCCGGCTGCATAATGCGGCCGAGGCCAGCAACGCCATCGATGTCGCGGCACAGGTTTTTGAGCGCTTTTCGTTCGACCTGATCTATGCGCGGCCGAACCAGAGCGTGAAGGCCTGGGCGGCGGAGCTGAAATCGGCGCTCGGCCGCGTCCGCGACCATATCTCGCTCTATCAGCTGACGATCGAGCCGGACACGATGTTCGAGCGGCTTTACAACGCCGGCAAGCTCAAAATCCCCAATATGGATCTCGGCCGCGCCTTTTGGGACGTGACGCAGGAGCTAACCGCGCTCGCGAGCCTGCCCGCCTACGAAGTCTCGAACCACGCGCGCCGCGGCGCCGAGAGCCGCCATAATCTCATCTATTGGCGCTATGGCGAATATGCCGGCGTCGGTCCCGGCGCGCATGGCCGCATCGTCACGCCCAAGGGGCGCCGGGCGCAATCGACCGAACGGCACCCGGAAATGTGGCTCACCGTCGTCGAGGCCGACGGCCAGGCACTGGTCGAGGACGAATTGCTTTCGAGCGAAGAACAGGGCGACGAATTCCTGCTGATGGGCCTGCGGCTTGCCGAAGGCATCGAGCCCGCCCGTTTCGAGGCGGTCGCCGGACGCCGGCTCGATCCGGGCCGCATCGCCTCGCTCGTCGCCGACGGCATGGTGGAGATGATGCCCTCGGGCCGGCTGCGCGTCAGCGCCGAAGGCTTTCCGGTGCTCGACGCCGTGGTGGCGGATTTGGCGGCTTAGTTAAGTCGCCGAGCTGCGCCCCGCAAAGCTGCGCGGCGCCTGGCTCAACGCAACGGCGCTACCGTTTTCAATCTGGAAGATGGCAAGCGCGCGCTCGTTCTGGCCGTTCGGCTTGAAGCGGAAGACGCCGTCAGCGCCGTTGAAGCCGGCGGAATTGGTCAGCACATTTTCGGAAAATTTGTCGGCGCCGCCGCGCCGCGCCAGGGCGATGACCAGCGAGACGGCATCATAGCCAAGCGTTGCGATCCGCGTCGGGTCGCTGCCGTATTTGGCCCGATAACGCTGCGCGAACGCCTGGAAGCCGCCATTGTCCGGCGCGGCGAACCAGGCACCCTGCAAGGCCGGCAGGCCGAGCACGCGCGCATCGTTCCAGAGGCCGGTGCCGAGGATTTGCACCTTATGCGAATTGAGCCCGGCAGCGGTGAGGGCCCGCGCCATGGCCGGCATGGCCTCCGCCTGCTCGGGAATGAACAGTGCATCGATCTGGTTGCCGAAGGCGGCGATCTTGCCGACCGCGGTCGAGAGCGTCTGCGGCGTGTAATTTTCGAGCTCGACGACGCGCAGGCCGCGCTGTGCGGCGATCTGCTGAAACTCGGCCGAAGCGACACGGCCGTAATCGTTGTTCGGGATCAGCGCGGCAAACGAATGTTTGCCCTGGCTCGCGGCATAATCGACGATGCGGTCGACATAATTCTCGATCAGGAACGAGAGCAGATAGACGCCCGGCGCGGCGGTCGATGTGTCGGTCGAAAAGGCGATGACCGGCTTGTTCGCGGCTTGGGCGATTTCGCCGACGGCGCGCACATTGGGCGAGAACAGCGGCCCGAGGATGAGGTCGTCGTTCTCCGTTACGGCCTGCTGCGCGGCGGCCTTGGCACCGTCCGGCGTCGAATGATCATCCTTGAACGCGATCGTCACGCTGTTGCCGCCGCTCTCGGCGACGGCAAGATTGGCGGCGTTTTCGAGCGAGGTGCCGACGACGCTCGGCGTGCCCGAAGCCTGGGTCAGCGGCAGGATCATCGCGACATGCACGGGGCCGCTGCCGGCAGCGCCACCCGGCGCCGACGGCGCGCCGGGCAAAGGCTCGGTCTGCACCGGCGTGACCGGCGCCGAGGCGGAGAAAGAATCATTGTTATTGGTCGAGGCGCTCGGATTGACCTCTTCGCAAGCCGCAAGGCTCAGCGCCACGATCGCCGCAAATGCAAGCCGGCCCGCGACGCCGATGCGCTGGCCGAACCGCCGGGCAGACCCGAAGCTATGAAACAAGAGACCCCCTTGGCCGCACATCGTCCCAGCGGCCCGCAGGATGATCGCGATCGTCCGCGACCCGGCACAAGCTCAAGGCTTAACTAGGCGGAGATTATATCTGATTTGAGGCGGCTCGAAAGCAAGAGAACATCGCCGCCGGCCTAAAGGGCCGCTTGCGGGCGCCGAAGCAGCGTTCTATATATGGAACGATTGAACGTTATATAGAACGGTTCACGCAGGCGGTTGAGCGCGGCGAAGGTCTGGAATGAGCGAACATCAGAAGCCTTTGGATCTGCCGGCAGCAGGCGGCGCGGCGACCTTCACCGCTTTCGGCCTTCGTGCCGAAGCCGTAAAACTCGGCCCCGGCCTGCATGTCGTGGCGACGCCGATCGGCAACCTCGCCGACATTTCCCTGCGGGCGCTTTCGACGCTTGCCGCGGCGGATGCCGTCATCGCCGAAGACACGCGGGTGACGAAGGTCCTGCTCGCCCATTACGGCATTGCGACGCCGCTCGTCGCCTATCATGAGCACAATGCCGCGGTGATGCGGCCGCACCTCATCGCAAGGCTTGCCAATGGCGCCGCGCTCGCCCTCGTCTCCGATGCCGGCACGCCGCTCATTTCGGATCCCGGCTACAAGCTGGTCGCCGAGGCGTTGTCGGAAGGCCTGCCGGTGACCTCCGTCCCCGGCGCCTCCGCCGTACTCACCGCGCTCGTCGTCGCCGGCCTGCCGACCGATCGCTTCTTCTTCGAGGGATTTTTGCCGCCGAAATCGGCGGCGCGGCGGCAGCGGATCGCGGCATTGGCGGCCATCCCCGGTACTTTGGTCTTTTTCGAATCGCCGCAGCGTGTTGCCGAGACGCTGAAGGACCTCGCCGAGCTGCTCGGCCCGCGCGAGGCGGCGCTGGCGCGGGAACTGACCAAAGTCTTCGAGACGGTACGGCGCGGCGAACTGCCGGAGCTCGCCGCGACTTTCGCCGCCGAGCCGCCGCCCAAAGGCGAAATCGTCCTTCTCGTCGGGCCGCCGTCGGAAGGCGCGCTGAAGATCGATGCGGAAGAGCTCGACCGCCGCATCGCCAAGGCGCTCGAAACCCTTTCGGTCAAGGAGGCGGCCACGGTGATTGCCGCCGAGACCGGGCAGCCGCGCCGCAAAGTTTATGCGCGGGCTGTGGAACTCTCGGCTCGCAACCGTTGAAGCCGCCGCCGAAGCGGCGCAAACTCGGCCTGGAGTTTTAAGGACGGCTGATGGAAGCCAGGATCGGCAGAACGACGCCCGAGGCCCGCCGGCAGGCACGGTTTGCCGGGCGGCGTGCAGAGCTTTTGGCGGCCGTTTATCTGCGCCTCAAGGGTTACCGGATCTTGGCCCGCCGCTACAGCGTCCGCGGCGGCGAGATCGACCTCATTGCCCGGCACGGCACGGCCATCGTCTTTATCGAGGTGAAATACCGGCCGACACTGGCCGAAGCGATGGCTGCGATCGACGCTTGGAAGTCCCGGCGCGTTTCGCGGGCCGCCCGCGTCTGGCTCGCCGCGAACCCCTGGGCAGTCCGCTTGACGCTGCGGGGGGACGCGGTCTATCTCGCGCCGCGACGCTGGCCGCGCCATATAAAGGCTGCGATGCCGTTGGATTTCGATTGAATGATTGCCCCTCTCGCGCGTTAGCGCGCGAGGATCAAGCCGCCAAGGCATGGCGGCAGGAAGATCGAACGAATGACTACGGCCGAATCCGCCACCTCCGCGTTCCGCGCGGGCGCGGCCGAGGTCAGCGAGCCGGAGGCCCATGCGCCATCCGGAATCATCGCCGATCTCGTCGCCGTGCTCGTCGCCGTGACGGCGGGCGAACCGCGCGTCCTGACGCTGCAGGATGCGCGCGCGCTGCCGTCGGGCGCGTTCGAGCTTGCGCATCGCTCGCTGCAATCGGGCCTGCGCGCCTGGGTCGAGCAACAGACGCATCATCCGCTCGGCTATGTCGAACAACTCTACACCTTCGCCGATCGCGACCGCGGTCTCGGCCCCGAGCAGCGCGTCATCTCGATTTCCTATCTCGGCCTGACGCGCGAGCGCGCCCCCGGCCCTGGCGACCGCACGAGCTGGCAGGACTGGTATCTTTATCTTCCGTGGGAGGACCACCGCGTCGGCGTCCCGGCGATGATCGATGCGGTCATCCTGCCGAACCTGCGCGCTTTCGCCGAAGCGGCGCCGACCGCGGCGCTGCGGCACGATCGCAGCAACCGGATCGCCGTGACCTTCGGCACCGACGGCCGGCCCTGGAACGAGGAACTCGTCCTCCAGCGCTACGAATTGCTCTACGAGGCCGGCCTGATCGCCGAGGCGCGGCGCGGCAAGCCCGAGACCGGCCCGGCGCCGGCGCAGGGTCGCAGCATGAGCCTCGACCACCGCCGGATTCTCGCCACTGGCATCGCTCGGCTGCGGGCCAAGATCAAATATCACCCGGTTGTGTTCGAACTGATGCCGGATACGTTCACGCTGCTGCAATTGCAGCGCTGCGTCGAGGCGCTCGCCGGCCGGCTCGTTCACAAGCAGAATTTCCGCCGCCTCGTCGAACAGCAGGAACTCGTTGAAGAGACTGGCCAATCGAGCCAGGAGACAGGCGGACGCCCGGCCAAGCTCTTCCGCTTCCGCCGGGAAGTTCTGTTTGAGCGCGCCATCGTCGGGACCAAGCTGCCCATCTCGCGCTCTTGACAAACGTTATACTCAACCCCAGCATATTACCCAATAATGCTCAAAGGGAGTATAATGTGATGGTCCAGACTGCCTTGTTGCCCGGCACGGCGCTCAAGAGCGAGGACCTCTACGCTAAAGTGAGCCATAAAATTCCGGCGATCGAATGGCCGGTCTTCTCTGGCGATATCGAGGCGATCCAGCGGCTGAAGCGCGAACGCAACGCCGTGATTCTGGCGCATAATTATCAGACGCCGGAAATCTACCATTGCGTCGCCGATATCGTCGGCGACAGCCTGGCGCTCGCGCGTGAAGCGGCCGAGGCTGATGCCGATGTCATCGTGCTCGCCGGCGTGCATTTCATGGCCGAGACGGCGAAACTGCTCAATCCGACCAAGAAAGTGCTGATCCCCGATACCCGCGCCGGCTGTTCGCTCGCCGAATCGATCACGCCGGAGAATGTGCGCGAGCTGCGCCGCCGCTATCCGGGCGTACCGATCGTCACGTATGTCAATACGTCGGCTGCGGTGAAGGCCGAGTCCGACATCTGTTGCACCTCCGGCAACGCGCGCAAAATCATCGAGTCGCTCGGCGTGCCGCGCGTCATCATGATCCCCGACGAATATCTGGCGAAGAATATCGCCGCCGAGACCGGCGTCGAGATCATCACCTGGAAGGGCCATTGCGAAGTGCACGAGCGCTTCGGCACCGAGGAAGTCGCGCAGCTGCGTGAGGATTATCCCGGCGTCGTCATCCTGGCGCACCCGGAATGTCCGCCGGAAGTGGTCGAAGCCTCCGACTTTTCCGGCTCGACCGCCGCGATCGCCAATTATGTCGAACAGAAGCGGCCGGAGCGCGTCGCCCTGCTCACCGAATGTTCGATGAGCGACAACATCTCGGTTCACTATCCCGAGCTTGAATTCATCCGGCCCTGCAATCTCTGCCCGCACATGAAGCGGATCACCTTGGCGAACATCCGCCGTTCGCTCGAGACCATGCAGCATGAGGTTACGCTCGATCCTTTGACGGCGGCGCGGGCGCGCCGCTCGGTCGAGCGCATGCTGGCGGTGTCGTAAGCGAGATCCGCCATGCACATTTATGATCTCGAAGGCAAGGTTCTGATCGTCGGCGGTGGCATTGCCGGATTGATGACGGCGCTGAAGCTCGCGCCGGAACCCTGCGTGCTCCTGAGCAAGGCGCCGATCGGCGAAGAGACGTCGAGCATTCTCGCGCAGGGGGGCGTCGCCGCCTGTGTCGGGTCCGACGACAGCGTCGCGCTGCAGGTCGCCGATACGCTCGCAGCGGGCGATGGGCTTTGCGTCGCACCGGTCGTCGAGCGCATCGTTGCCGGCGGCCCGGCAGCCATTGAAAATCTCATCCGTCTCGGCGTCCCGTTCGACCGCGCCGCAGACGGGCGTTTGAAGCGCGGCCTCGAAGCGGCGCACAGCCGGCATCGCATCGTTCATGCCGGCGGCGACAAGACCGGGCGCGAGATCACGCTGACTTTGGCGGCGGCCGTCCGCGCCACGCCCTCCATCGCGATACTCGAAGGCTTTTCCGCGCGCCGCCTGAGCGTCGAGGATGGCGAAGTCGCAGGCCTTCTCGCCGATGGCCCCGATGGCAGCGTCTTCCTGCGGACCAACCGCATCGTGATCGCGACCGGCGGGATCAGCGGCCTCTTCGCGCATGGCACCAATCCGGTCGGCTCCTGGGGGCAGGGCCTCGCGCTTGCCGCCCGCGTCGGCGCCAGGCTCAGCGACATGGAATTCGTGCAATTCCATCCGACCGCGCTCGATGCGCCGGGACCGCAATTGAGCCTCGTCAGCGAGGCCGTGCGCGGCGAAGGGGCGATCCTCGTCGATGAAAACGGCGAGCGCTTCATGGCCGGCGTGCCGGGCGCGGAACTCGCGCCGCGCGATGTCGTCGCCCGCGGCGTCTGGCAGCAGCTTCGCGCCGGCCATCGCACCTTCCTCGACGCGCGGGCCATCAAAGACCTCGCCGCGCATTTCCCCGGCGTGACGCAGCATTGCCGCGCCGCCGGCATCGATCCGGTTACGCAACCGATCCCGATCCGGCCGGCCGCGCATTATCACATGGGCGGCATTAAAGTGGACCTTGCAGGCCGCACCACTGTCGAAGGCCTGTGGGCGGTCGGCGAAGCCGCATGCACCGGGCTACATGGCGCCAATCGGCTCGCCAGCAATTCGCTGCTCGAAGCGCTGGTCTGCGCCGGCTTCGTCGCCGAAAGCCTCAAGGCGGCGCCGCAAAGGCCTGTGCGGCGCGGTCCCATCGAAGCACCGCTGCGCCCGAGCGAGCCGCAATCCGTCCGGCCGATCCTGTCGCGGACTGCCGGCGTCCTGCGCGCCGGTGCCGAATTGCGGCAAGCCGCGGCCGAGCTTTATCCGCTTGCGCACGGCAATGATGCCGCGCTCGTGGGCCTGATGATCGTCATCGCGGCACTGCGGCGCGAGGAAAGCCGCGGCGCGCATTTCCGCCTCGACTTTGCGCAGAAGGATGCGATCCCGGTTTCGCCGCGCGACATCAACCTGACGCAGGCCTTCACGGCGGCGCAGGACCTCGCGCTGGCGCAAGTCGCCTGATGCGTCTCGCGCCGCTGCCGCGGGTGATCCTTGAGCCGTTGGTGCGCGCCGCGCTCGCCGAGGATCTGGGTCTTGCCGGCGACCTGACCACCCATGCCATCGTCCCGCCGCAGGCGCAGGCACAGGCGCGCTTCGTCGCCCGCAAGGCGGGCGTCGTCGCCGGCCTCGATCTCGCAAAACTCACCTTCGAACTCGTCGATCCCTCCCTCGCCTTTGCCGTCGAAAAGCCCGATGGCGCGAAAGTCGCGGCAGGCGAGACGATCGCCGCAGTCGGCGGCGCGGCGGCGGGGATTCTGATCGGCGAACGGGTGGCGCTCAATTTTCTCGGCCGTCTCAGCGGCATCGCCAGCGCGACGGCGCATTTCGTTGCCGCCGTCGCCGGAACCAAAGCCGAGATCGTCTGCACGCGAAAAACGACGCCGGGCCTGCGCGCCATCGAGAAATATGCGGTGCGTGCCGGCGGCGGCCACAACCATCGCTTCGGCCTCTATGACGCCGTGCTGATCAAAGACAATCATATCGCCATCGCCGGCGGAATCCTCGAAGCGCTGCGCCGTGCCAAAGAGAGCGTCGGCCATCTGGTGAAGATCGAGGTCGAAGTCGATACGCTCGATCAATTGCACGCAGCGCTCGGCGAAGGTCCCGATGCAGTGCTGCTCGACAATATGAGTCCGGCGCAATTGGCCGAAGCGGTGAAGATCGTCGCCGGCCGCGCCATCACCGAGGCCTCGGGCGGCGTGTCGTTGGAGAATGCCGCCGCCGTTGCGGCAAGCGGCGTCGATCTCATTTCGATCGGCTGGCTGACCCATAGCGCGCCGGTACTCGACATCGGCCTCGACTTTTAAGCCGAGCCGCGGGTCTAAATTTTGTTTTATTTCCTTGAGCTCGGCCCGGCAATGCGGTCCCGTTCAAATCGGCGCGGCCGCCCCGCGGCGCAAAAGGCTGGGCGGTTATCCTCGACGCAAATTGACTTTCCCGTCGCCTTGCCCCTATAACCCGCGCCAAGCTGTTTTTATGCGTGGCCGCCGCTGAGAAGTCTTTGATTTTTCAGGGCCATGCTTGGAGGCTGCGTTTTCCCCGCTTTTGCACGTCCCTGCCCGGCCAAGCCGGCGGGCGCATTTTGCGTTGAGAGCACGGCCGCGATCTTCGGGACGGAGCGAAAAAGTGAAGCGGACCTATCAACCCAGCAAGCTGGTGCGCAAGCGCCGCCACGGCTTTCGCGCCCGCATGGCGACGGTCGGCGGCCGCAAGGTAATCGCCGCCCGCCGCGCACGCGGCCGCAAGCGGCTCTCGGCCTGAGCCGCGTTACACCCAATTTTCTGAGGCGCGCCACGGCGGGACGGACCATGCACACGTCCGAGATCGCCGGCCGCGAAGCGCCGCCGGCCCGATTGAAAGCACGGGCCGATTTTCTCCGCGCGGCCAAGGGGCGGCGCCTGCGCATGCCCTGTTTCAGCCTGCAAATGATCGCCCAGCCGGAGGCGGCCGCGACTGAGCCGCCGCGTTTCGGTTTCACCGTAACGAAAAAACTCGGCACGGCCGTGCTACGCAACCGCATCCGCCGGCGGCTGAAGGAAGCCGTCCGCCGCGCGCCGCTTTGCGCGCGGCCCGGGCATGACTATGTGATCCTCGCCCAGCCGGCCGCGCTCACGGCAGATTTTGCGCAATTGCAACGCCAGCTCAGCCAAGCCATTGCCGATATTCATGCGGCGCCCAAACGTAAGCACCGCACCCCTTGATGAAGGACGAGTTTCCGCGCCATGCCGCAAGATAATAACCGCAATCTCATCCTGGCGATGGCGCTGTCGATCCTCGTCATCATCGGCTGGAACTATTTCTTCGCCACGCCGCAATATAAAAAAGAACATTCCGCGCAGCTCGCCCAGCAGGCACAGACGAACCATACGCCCGGCGCGCCGAGCTCGCAGCCGCCGCACAGCCCCAACGCCCCGCCCCAGGGCGGCCCGTCGAGCGAGACGCCGCAAGCCTTTCTGACCCGCGACGCGGCGCTGGCGACGTCGTCGCGCGTCACGCTCGACAGCCAGGCGCTTTTCGGGTCGATCAATCTCACCGGCGCGCGCATCGACGATGTCTCGCTGAAGGCCTATCGCGAGACGCCGAATCCGAAGAGCCCGAACATCGTTCTGCTGTCGCCGTCGGCGGCGCCGGAGCCTTATTACGCCGAACTCGGCTATGTCGGCGCCGACCCGGCGCTGGCGCTACCCAATGCGTCGACGGTCTGGAAGTCGGACGGCGGCAAGCTCACCTCGCAGACCCCGATCACCCTCACGTCCGACAACGGTCATGGTCTCATCTTCCATCGCCGCATTGCCGTCGATGACCATTACATGTTCACGGTCACCGATACGATCGAGAACAAGACCGGCGCGGCGGTCACGCTCTATCCCTATGCGCTCGTTGCGCGCCATGGCAAGCCCAAGACCTCGGGCTATTCGATCCTGCACGAGGGCATGATCGGCGTCGTCGGCGATTCCGGCGTGCAGGAGCCGACGTACGATTCGATCCTGAAGGAAGCCAATGCGACGGAGACGCTCTCCGGCACCGGCGGCTGGCTCGGCTTTACCGACAAATATTGGGGTGCCGTCGTCATTCCGGATCAGCATGTCAATTACCAGGGCACGTTCCACGCCTGGGACGACAACGGCAAGAAGGATTACCAGGCCGATTTCCGTGCCGACCCGGTGACCGTAGCGGCGGGAGCTTCGGCTAACGTGACCTCACGCGTCTTTGCCGGCGCCAAGGAGACGCGTCTGCTCGACGCCTATCAGAAGGACCTCGGCATCGAGCGCTTCGAACTGATGATCGATTGGGGCTGGTTCTATTTCATCACCAAGCCGATGTTCTGGCTGCTCGACAGCATCTACAAGGTCGTCGGCAATTTCGGCATCGCCATCCTCATCGTGACCGTGCTGATCAAGGGCATCTTCTTCCCGCTCGCCAATCGCTCCTATCTATCGATGGCGAAGATGAAGGCGGCGCAGCCGCAGATGAACGCCATCCGCGAGCGCTATGCCGACGACAAGATCAAGCAGCAGCAGGAGCTGATGGAGCTCTATAAGCGCGAGAAGATCAATCCGGTCTCGGGCTGCCTGCCCATGGTGATCCAGATCCCGGTCTTCTTCTCGCTCTACAAGGTGCTGTTCATCACGATCGAGATGCGTCAGGCGCCCTTCTTCGGCTGGATCAAGGATCTCTCGCAGCCCGACCCGACCAATATCTTCACCCTGTTCGGCCTGGTGCATTGGGACCCGATGGCGCTCCCGATGATCGGCCATTTCCTCAACATCGGTATCTGGCCGCTGATCATGGGCGTCTCGATGTTCATCCAAATGAAGATGAACCCCGAGCCGACCGATCCCGTCCAAAAGCAGATGTTCGCCTGGATGCCGGTGATCTTCACCTTCATGCTGGGTTCGTTCCCGTCGGGCCTCGTCATCTATTGGACGTGGAACAATCTGCTCTCGGTCGCGCAGCAGACGCTGATCATGACGCGCGCCGGCGTGAAGGTCGAATTGTGGGACAATCTCGCCAATATGTTCCGCAAGAAGCCCTAAACACCGGAGGCTTGTGCCGATGGCGACGGCAGATACAGAGGATTTCCAAGAGGCGGGCCGGAAGCTTTTCGCGCAGCCCTGCGATTTCATCTGGGGCGCGACCGATGCTGCGCAATTGCCGCCCGCAGGTCCGCCCGAGATCGCCTTCGCCGGCCGCTCCAATGTCGGCAAGTCCTCGCTGCTCAATGCGCTGACCGGCCGCAAGACCTTGGCGCGCACCTCGAACACGCCGGGCCGGACGCAGGCGCTGAATTTTTTCGCCTTGGGGGCGCCGGTGCGCCTGCGGCTCGTCGATATGCCCGGCTACGGCTATGCGGCGACCGCCAAAAAGACGATCGCCGCCTGGACCCGCTTGATGCAGGATTATCTGCGCGGCCGGGCCGCATTGAAACGCGTCTTCGTTCTCGTCGATGGCCGGCACGGGCTGAAACCCATCGACATCGAAATGTTCGAAAAGCTCGACAAGGCCGCGGTCTCCTATCAGGTCGTCTTGACCAAAGCGGATGCGGTGAATGCGTCGGCGCGGGAGCTTCGCATCGCCGAAACCGTCGCGGCAATCGCCAAACATCCGGCAGCCTTTCCCGAGGTGATTTTTACCTCGGCCGAAAGCGGCGACGGCATTGGCGACCTGCGCACTGCGATCGCCAGGCTTCTGGCCGAGCATTCATTGTAAGGTCATGCAATTGAGCTTATCCCGCTCTCGGGCTAAAAGGCCGCCAACGTTGTGATGCGGCGCGGCGCCAACCGGATGGAACACATGGCAGAATCAGCGCAGGAGAGCGCCCAGCGGCAAGCTGAAATTCTGATGCAGGCGCTGCCGCATATGCTGCATTACGACGATGCGATCGTCGTCGTAAAATATGGCGGCCACGCCATGGGCGACGAGAGCGTCGCCCGCAGTTTCGCCCGCGACATGGTTCTGCTCGAACAATCCGGCGTCAATCCGGTCGTCGTCCACGGCGGCGGCCCGCAGATCGGCGCGATGCTGAAGAAGCTCGGTATCAAATCGGAGTTTTCCGCCGGGCTGCGCATCACCGACCGCGCCACGGTCGAGATCGTCGAAATGGTGCTCGCCGGCTCGATCAACAAACAGATCGTCGGCTTCATCAATGCCGAAGGCGGCCGCGCCATCGGCCTTTCCGGCAAAGACGGCAACATGGTCACGGCGCGCAAATTCGTGCACACGGTGGAATCGCCGTACACGGGTGAACAGGAAGAAGTCGATCTCGGCTTCGTCGGCGAGCCGAGCAAGGTCGACACGACCGTGCTCGACCAAGTGCTCGGCCGCGAGTTGATCCCGGTGCTGGCGCCGATCGCACAGGGCAGCGAGGGCGAGACCTATAACGTCAATGCCGACACCTTCGCCGGCGCCATCGCCGGCGCGCTCGGCGCCAAGCGCCTCATCTTCCTGACCGACGTGCCGGGCGTGCTCGACCGCGACGGGCGGCTGATCCACGAATTGCGGATGGACGAGATTCGTACCCTGATCGCCGACGGGACGATCACCGGCGGCATGATCCCCAAGGTCGAGACCTGCATCTACGCGCTCGAACAAGGCGTCGAAGGCGTCGTCATTCTCGACGGCAAGCTGCCGCACGCGGTGCTGATCGAGCTTCTGACCGACCACGGCGCGGGAACCCTGATCAAACGGTGACAAGAAAAGCGACCAGGGACAATATACCGCGCCCGACGGGCGAGTTTTTCGGCGCATCCGAGGCCCGGACTGCGACCGGGCACCGTCACTTTGCAGAGATCGATACGTGGGTCTTCGACCTCGACAATACGCTTTATCCGGCCGACAGCGATCTCTGGCCGAAGATCGATCAGCGCATCACCCAGTTCATGATCGCGCTCTTCGGTCTCGACGGCCTGTCGGCCCGGGCGCTGCAAAAATATTATTATCAGCATTACGGCACGACGCTCCGCGGCCTGATCGAGGACCACGGCATCAGCGCGATCGACTTCCTGACCTATGTCCACGACATCGATCGATCGTCGCTCGTGCCCGACCCGCCGCTTGCGGCGGCGATCGCCGCGCTGCCCGGCCGCAAGCTCATTCTCACCAACGGCTCACGCGACCATGCGTTGCTGACGGCCGAGGCACTCGGCCTCGGCGCAAGCTTCGAGGACATATTCGATATTATCGACGCCGAATTCGTGCCGAAGCCCGAGCTTCGGACCTATCAGCGCTTTTTCGATAAGCATCATGTCGATCCGGAGACGGCGGTGATGTTCGAGGACATCGAGCGCAATCTGATCGTGCCCCATCAGCGCGGCATGAAGACCGTGCTTGTCGTGCCGAAGCCCGGCCAAGAGGACCATCGCGAGCCGTTCGAAATTCCGACGTCGCTCGCCCTGCCGCACATCGATTTCGTCACCAACGATCTCGGCGGCTTTCTCACCGAGATCATCGCCGAAAAGCTGCTTGAGAGCCATTGACTCTGCCGCCCGCGCAGAGGAAACCTCGCCCCGGTCGGCGGAGTGAGCGATGAGCCAAAATCTGGAAAAGATTATCGAAACCGCGTTCGAAGAACGGGCGGCGATCAACAGCGCGACGCAAGGCGTGGTGCGCGATGCGGTCGAGGCTGTGCTCGACGGGCTCGATCAAGGCATATTGCGCGTCGTCGAGCGGATCGAAGGCGCCGCGGGCCGGGAGGCCTGGCGCACCAATCAATGGATCAAGAAGGCGATCCTGCTCTCCTTCCGACTCAATGAGTCCGCGCCGATCTCCGGCGGGCCGGCCGGCTCCAGCTGGTGGGACAAGGTCGGGCTGAAGTTCGAAGGTTGGGATGCGGCGGCTTTCACCAAGGCCGGCCTGCGCGCCGTGCCGGGCGCCATCGTTCGCCGCTCGGCCTATGTCGCGCCGGGCGTCATCCTGATGCCCTCCTTCGTCAATCTCGGCGCCTATGTCGATGAAGGCACGATGGTCGACACGTGGGTGACGGTGGGCTCGTGCGCGCAGATCGGCAAGAACGTGCATCTGTCGGGGGGCGTCGGCATCGGCGGCGTGCTCGAACCTTTGCAGGCCAATCCGACGATCATCGAGGACAATTGCTTCATCGGCGCGCGCTCTGAAATCGTCGAGGGCGTCGTCGTCGGCGAGGGCGCCGTGCTGGCGATGGGGACGTTCATCTCGGCCTCGACCAAAATCATCGACCGTGCGACCGGCGCGATCCACTTCGGCCACGTGCCGGCCTATTCCGTCGTCGTGCCCGGCGCCCTGCCGGGCAAACCGCTGCCCGACGGCACACCGGGCCCGTCACTCGCCTGCGCCGTGATCGTCAAGACGGTCGATGCCAAAACCCGCGCCAAGACGGCGAT
>NZ_CANSHK010000029.1:0-43653 GCF_947646745.1 uncultured Methylovirgula sp.
GGCTGACGCCGATCAGACCCAGTCTCGGTCGACCGTCGCCGTCTTCTCTCAACGCCCTGTTGCGATATTTCTCACCAGAGGGAGAAACAGGAGAAAGGAATCGGTTTTGAAATTCATTTGACGAATAACTCATAACGACAGGCCACTCCCCAACCAGCAGCTTCGCTATTAATACCTAGTCACCCCCGTTTATCGAAATGTGGCTTTTTTATGTCAAAACCGCGGCAGAAAACGTACGCGGTCGAAATTTCACACAATTTGCGTAGCATAAGCTTCAAGTTCGAGTCAACCGCAGAGTGTATGACGGTTTTATGCAGCCATGGCGTGGATCAGGCTCCGGTGCCGGAGCTGCTTCCAACTTTACCGTGACCAGCACGACTCCAGAGTTTCGAGTGCGAGGGGGCCGCTAAGAACGTTCATTGGCAATCCGCGAACGCTCTTATGGCCGCCCGTTGTAATAAAATGAAGATAACCGCCGCCTCACGACAATTGAAAGCGCTCCTGCCTATAGTTTTATCTCATCTATTCCGAACCAATTCGCTGCCTTGTCATTCGACTGAAATGCGATGACCTTCCCAGGGTCTGCCCGCGTCTCGAGTCGCCTATCCGGGTTCTTGAAAGCGCGAACCCGGCGCGGGGGGACTCCCGGATAATACAAAAAGCGCTCAAAATCCCCGACAGGCTGCACTCCGCCTGTGCGCCGGGCCGCCTTCCGGCCGTTGGGGCGACCGGGAAGGGGCAATAGGTCAATTGGAAAATCTCTAGTCATGATCCTGCTGGATGACGGTCGCATTGTTTCCATTGCGATCATGACGCTCGATGATGGTGAAACCATCCCAATGTTTCACTTGAACCGAGACGTCGTTTCCGGCGGGACTCTGATAAATGGTTGCCGAATTGGCGCCGCTTCCGTTCTGCTGCACGTACAACCAGACGGCTGTAGTCAACATCGCGGCGCCAATCAAAAATTCGGTTCCGCATTTGAGCAACATGGCTTCGCCCATCAATTGTTGGCTAACAGGCTTTCGATATTGCCGAACTGAATCGTCAGCGCATTATTCGATTGCCCGACCTGGGTGACATGCGCGACGTTCAGGGTCCCTGTTTGCACGAGTTTTGTCGTCGGAGTCGTGCCCACTTGGCCGACTACGGCGATGTTGTTGACGCTGCTCTGGGACACGTTGGTCGTCGGCGTGCCGCCGATCTGGATCGCGCCATAAATCGAGACGCTCGGCGTGTTGAAATTGTAAATCACCTGGCCCGAGGGAAAAGAAAACGACCCTGCCGCCGAGGCGGCTCCGGCTGCCGACATCGCGGCGACTTGGATGAGCGCGAACGCACTAATTTTGCCGAGCTTTTTCATGCCGCGCTCTCCATTGAGCGATGCGTTGCGGGTCGCCGTCTGGATCACTCACGCGACGGCGTTGGTTTGTATGCGGAAGCGCCGCCCGGCGGACGGCGCTTCCTCTTGGCTCAATCCTGGGAAATGATCGCGCCGTTGCCGACACCGAACTGCAGCGTGGTCGCGTGGTTGAAGTTGTGATAGCCGCTCTGCGCGATGCCCGATTCGTTTCCGGCGCCCAATTGGCCGACGAAAGCGCTGTTGAAGTTGTGCACACCGCCCTGTTCGACGACCGCAGCGTTGAAGAAACCGGCCTGACCGACAAAGGCGTTATTGAAGTTGCCGCCGCCGGCGAACGCCGCGCCGCTGGAGAGCGCGACAAATGCTGAGACGAGAAGAATCTTTTTCATGAGTATCTCCCAAACGAGACTGAGATCGCGCGCTCTGCAAGTAGTTCGCGCTGCTAATGACGCGGCTTTCGCTCCACATCATGGCTAAATATTAATGAAAAGCAGTGATTTAATTCTACTTGGAAATTGGTTGATCTGATGAAAGTAATAGATAACCATATAAGATACGTTTTTAGACGAAATGATTATCCATCTATACGCAAGTTTAATTCAAAATTTGTGAAATTTATATTTCCATAAACTATTTTATATTTCCGATTGAACTAAGGTTTAGGTCTGCGGTGTGCCGGCATCCTCGTCGCGGCAAAGACGGGGCTGGGGTGTGACGCAAAGCGCACGCGGCGGGAAAATAGTATTTCGACGCGCTGGGCTGCCTTCCCCGTGAGGTCCGCATAGACCCGTGCTGTCGCCGGGCCGGACCGAGAGGCCGGAGCGCTGGCGCCGATTAAGGCCAGTCGAGGCCGCGATTATTTGCGATCGCCCGCATCAACGCCGCTGGCGCTCAGTCGCGCGTGTGGGTTGCGCGGCTTGGTGTTGCTACCTTGCTACAGGCCCCGTCAAACGGCGCGGACGGGGGGATTTTGGTTTTCGAAGCTGCTACGGTCTGCGCATTCATTCGTTGCGAACTCAGGTGGCGGGGCTGCTGAGTGTCGAAGATTTTTGTACTGCAAGCGAAAAAATTCAGTAGCAGGTCGTGCCTTGCATTGGCTGTGTGGGCCTTGTTTGCGGCTCCGACCATCGCACAGCAAGTTCGTCCGGCGAACGTGGCTCCGGCTTTGGCACCCGAGCGGCTGCGGCTGGGCGGCGGCGGGACTTCGACCGGGATCATCTCCGTCCCGGTTGCCGGGCAGCCGGCGATTCCGCGCGATGCGAAACGGCGCTGGGCTGTGGTGCGGCGCGTCGTCATTGCCGGAGGCTTCCCCGAACTACAGGCACAGACGGCAGCGCTGATTGCCCGTGTCCAAGGCCGCAGGCTTAATCTCCTTGATGCCTATCAGTTCGCCGCGAGCGTTCAGCAAGTCTACGCTGACGCGGGCTATCCGCTTGTGAGCGCGGTCCTGCAGCCGAGGTTCTTCGCGCGCGGCGAGATCCATATCGAAGTTGTTGACGGTTTTATCGAGGACCTCGACCTTTCGGGCGTCCCGGTAGAGCTGCGCAAGCTCATCCGTGATCGGATGGCGGCAATCATCGGCCGGAGGCACCTGAAGCTTGCGGACATTCAGCGTCATATTCTCCTGATCGGCGAACTTCCCGGCGTGGTCGGCGCGACCGCAACAAAGCTCGGGAACGAGCCGGGCGGCATCATCCTGGTCATCAACGCGACCCTTACGCCGTTCAGCTACACGTTCGGCGCGGAAGATTACTTGCCGAGAGAATACGGGACCGTTCTCTATGGCCAAAGCTTCACCCTCAACAACACGTTGGGGCTCGGCGAAACGATCCATGCCCAAGCGTCGTCCACCGGCGACTTTGGACGTTTCTTCGACGGCCGCGCCAAATCGCAAGCTTTCGGCTTCGGCGGTGTCCTGCCCATCGGCCCGGACGGCTTCAAACTCGGCGCGAGCTATACGCAGTCGCGCGTCTCGCCGTCGCCGGTCTTTGGTGAATTCTCGCCCACTGTGCCGGGCTCGGAAGGCGTGCATGGCGACCTGCAGCGTGCTTCGGTGCGGGCGGGCTATCCGCTGTTGCTGTCGCCTATGCAGACGGTTCGCGCTCAGCTTGGCTTCGATTTCACCGATAATGTCGCCTATCTCGGTCCGAGCCCCAATTTCATTGCGCCGGGCGGAGTACCGATTTTCAATCTTTTTCACGACCGCTATGAGGACGTGCGGGCCGCGGGCGAGTGGGACATCAATTTCCCCTGGGCCCTGGGCGGCCGAGCCGCCAGCGCGCTCTCTTATACACACGGCCTCGGCGGCCTGAACGGCACCGGTATCATTCCGCTTTCGGAGCCCGGCGCAAGCCCCAACTTCAACAAGCTTTTTGCCGAAGTCCACGTCACGCAGCCGCTGCCCGAAAATTTCGTCTTCGCGGGCCTTGGCCGCGCGCAAAGCAGCTTCCGCCAGCCGCTGATGGAGGCGGAACAATTGCAATTGGCGGGGCCGGATGCCTTGTCGGGCTTCGCGCTGGGAACGCTTTTCGTCGATGAAGGCGCTGTCACGCGCGGCGAGTTGCAGCGCCCAATCCCGCTTTCGATAAAAGGCGGTGTGGGAGTCGCGACGCCCTATGTCTTCGGCGCCTGGGGCGGCGGCCGGTTCGACGAGAACATCACAGGTCTCAACCCCTACGTACATGCCGTGTCTGTCGGTGGCGGCGTGCGTGCGAATGCCAATCTTGTTGGCTGGCCGTTCAACGAAACGCTCGACCTTGAAGTCGCCCACGTCTCGTCCAACGTGGCCATCGCCAGGGACGGTTGGGTTGCCTCGTTCCTCTATCAGATGACCGAATCCCAAAATCCTTTCACGGCGCCGCCGGCCGGGCTTGAAAGACCGACTGAGGAAATGCCGCTGAGCTTCGGCGATTCGGGCTTCTATGCCGGCCTGAGCTCCGGCTACACCATCGACGGCAGCCCTCGAATCTCTTCGACCGGCCGTGTCGTTTCGAATGCCGCCGACGTCCGCTTCTTCTCCAACGGCGCGCCGGTCTCCGCCGCAAATATTACCGGCTCGGCCCCGGCCTTCGCCAATTCGCCGATCGGCGGCGGCCAGTTCGGCTACAATCTCACCAACGATCACTGGCTGGTGGGTGCCGAGGCCGACATTCAAGGCGCGGGACAATCGTCGCTCACGACCTCGTCGCGGACGGCCACTGCCTTCTCCGCCGGCGTGCCGGAGACGGTCACGACGACCTTCAACGACCAAAAGAGCCTCGATTGGCTCGGCACGGTGCGCGGCCGCGTCGGCATGATGGCGATGCCGCAATTGCTCGCTTATGTCACCGGCGGTCTGGCCTATGGCGAGGTGAGTGCCGAAACGCGTGGTACGCAGAGCTGGTCCGGTGCCGGCCTCGGTCCTTACTCCGCGCTCGCGTCGTCGTCCGTCGCTCTAGGCGATTATTCCGGGGTCCGTTTGGGCTGGGTCGCGGGCGCCGGTCTTGAATGGATGTTCGCGCCGGGCCTCAGCGTGAAGGGCGAGTATCTCTACTACGACCTGGGCTCAGCGAATTTTTCGTCCGGAACGCTTTCGACCAGCGCCCTCGGATTTACCAACATCGTCGCCTCGAGTTCGTCGGCGCATTTCAACGGCCATATCATCCGGGTCGGCCTGAACTATCATTTCGGCGCCGAGCAGGAGCCTTTGCCGAACAGGAAAGATCCGATCGACTACGACGTGCCGATCTGGAATGGTTTCTATGCCGGCTTGAACAGCGGCTATACGTCGGGGTTGAACTCGCATAGCTCGACCACTGGTGTGGTTGGATCGACAGCGCTCGACCAGCAGCTTTCCGGCGGCGGCTTCACGACGAGTCTCGCGCCTGCCGCGGCGGCGGCGATCACCGGCCGATCAAATTCCGGGCCGGGCGGCTTCATCGGTGGCGCTCAGGCGGGCTATAATCTCCAGCTCAACCGGGGTCTTGTCGGCATCGAAGCCGACATCGATGGAAGCGGCGCCCGAGGCCACGAGAGTTTCGGGCAGGCCGATACGTTCGGCACCGGCGCCGGCACTTTCGGCCTGACGACCCGCGTCGACAACACCCAGGCCGTCGACTGGCTCGGAACCTTGCGCGGTCGCCTGGGCTTCTTCCTGCACCCGGATATCCTTGCTTATGCGACGGCGGGCCTTGCCTATGGCGAGACGAGTTCCAGCACGTTCATCGACCAACAATGGTCCGGAGCGCTGCTCAGCGGCTTCAAGACCTCCGGGTCGATGGGCATCGACAATCGGCTCATGGCCGGCTGGACGGCGGGCGGCGGCCTCGAGTGGATGTTCTCGCGCAATATGAGCCTTAAGGCGGAATATCTTTGGTACGATCTCGGCTCGGCCAATTACGCGCCGTCGCCGTCGTTCACGACTTTCGGCAAGTCGAACTCGGCGCTTCCCTTCACAAGCGCGAGTTACGCCGGCGGCATAGCCCGCGTAGGCTTCAATTATTACTTCAATCCCTGACCTGTAGCCGGCCGCTTGGCGGGCTACAGGCGCGCAATTGGACCGGCCGTCAGTCGTTCTCGACCGACCCTTCCAGCGGCGCGGGCGTCCAGCGCGTTTCGGTTCGCCCATAGTTCCAAATCACCAGGGCGAGAGCCCAGGTTGCAATAAATATTGCGACGATTGCCATTCCGAGTCCGCCAAGGTCTAACCCGCACACCCAGGCCCAGAATGCGCCACGGAAAGTGAGCTTGGCGCTGATCAGGTTCAGAATCTCGATCGTCCCGACGACGAAGGCAATGACGATCGAGAGTCCGGTGATGACCAGATTGTAATGGGCTTTCCGGACCGGCTTGGAGAGCGCCCATCCGTAAATGAAATACATCAGCGATCCGTCGATTGAATCCATAAGCGACATGCCAGCGGCAAAAAGTACCGGGAGGCACAGAACCGCATACCAAGGCAGGCCTGATGCGACGCCGGATCCCGTCAAGATGAGCACGGCGATTTCGGTCACGGTGTCGAATCCGAGGCCGAACAAAAGCCCGACGAAATACATGTGCCCCGGATGGGCGACGAGCCTCATGACCGGGCGGAGCACGCGGCTCATCATGCCGCGCCGCTCGAGCTGCGCTTCCAGCGCCGCCTCATCAAAGCGGCCGCTCCGCATGCTGCGGAAAACTTTGGCGATGTCGAAGAGAATGAGCAGATTGATCAGCGCAATCAGGTAAAGAAATCCGCCCGAGACGATCGTGCCGCCCAGATTCGCAATATAATGAAGCGCGGAATGCTCATCGAGCAGAGGTTTAGTGAGCGCCCGGGCGCCGCCCGCGAGCAGCAGTGTCAGAGCCAAGACAACACTCGAATGCCCGAGCGAAAACCAAAAGCCGGCAGAAAGCGGCCTTTGCCCCTCCTGCATCAATTTACGCGTCGTATTGTCGATCGCGGCGATATGGTCGGCATCGAAGGCGTGCCGCATGCCGAGCGCATAAGCGGTGACACCGATGCCGAGTCCGAAGGCTTTGGTTCCGATGCTCAGGTGTTGCGGAACCACGAAGGCAAGAAGCGTGATCCAGCCGACGACGTGGAGCGCGCCGATCGTCAAGAACATGCCGATGACGGCGAGTTCAGCCGACGTCAATCGCCGGAGAAGAAAACGCCGCCGCCTTCGCGCATCACGGGCCAGCATAAGTTTACCCGAAATATTCGCGTCGGTCAGGAAGGGCCGACAGCACCCGACGCGGCTGGGCCTTTGGCGTGATCCGGCACCGCGGGAACGTAAGGAAATGCAGACCGCGGCTTCGCGGTGACCGATTCCTTGCCGATGCCGAGATGGACCGGACTGTTCGACGCGAGTGAGAACATCACATCGGGCGCATTGTCGGTCAGCGAGCGGCCGTTCCATTCGGCAAAGCCAAATACCGCGCGGCTGCCAATTTCATAGGGCAACATATTGGGAAAGAATCGATGCGCGACATGTTCGGCATAGCCGCGCGGATCTTCAGCGGTGCCGTTGGCCTTGACGACGCCGGCGATCTTTTCGGTTACGAACGCGCCGTGGACCGAGAAGTCGTCAGCGGGTGTCCCGGCGTTGAGCCGATTGCCGAGGTCTTCATTATATTGCGTGAAGAGCGGATGGATCATGGGCAATCCGATGCGATTGATTGATCGCCAGCCGCCGGCGTCGGTGGCGAGCGAGGCGACCGCCCAAACGCCCACTTTCCGGTGGCCTTTGTCCGCGTATGCAAGCAATTCACTATCCGGAACTTCGAGGACGATCGAATAAATCGTATGGCCGGCAAAAAGATTTTTGGCTTGCTTCGGGCTCCAACCGGCCAAATCAATCGTTGTCCCGTCCTGAAACGCGTGGCCGACGGCGTGCAAGACATCCGGTTCGATCCAGAACGGATCGCCAGCCTTCCCGGCCCAGAGCCGCAGCCCGGTGGCTGTCGTCGCCGTCTCGCCGGTCACGCCGGTGGTCAGCACCGTTCCGCCGGCGTGCGCGTCTTTCGCATCCGCGCCAGTCAATCGGCGCAAAGTGAAATGTTGTTTGCCGCCTGAATCACGCTCGTCGAAGGTGATGCGGTAGGTCAGCTCTTCAATTGCATCGCCGTTGAAGTCGACCTTAAATTCATACATTCCCTCCGGGTGATAGCCGGGAGCCGGAATTTCGCCCGCAATGGAATGGCAGACGTTGATGACAAAGACGGTGCCAATCTCACCGCGAAAAACATAAAGGTCCGTAATGTCTAAGCGAATGTCTTGACGTGCGATGGGGGAGTCCAGATGATGCGACATTTGGTATATCCTCTAACAAAGAAAGGATTGTGCGTGCTGAACCCAACGGCTTCAACATAGCCCGGCTTCGATCGTCGGTCATGAGAAAATAGGCGTCGAGAGCGTCGAGTTAGTGACAGACCCGGACAGCAGTCTTTCAATTTCGCAAAGGTAATTTCAAAAACGCATGCGATTGGCGCGCCTACCGACCGTTGCGGCTGGAGCCGTGAAAAGCCGAATTGATGTGCTCTCGATCTTCATCTCAACGGGCGGCATAGAAAAGCCGTGCTGCCGCGATCACGACTGCACGGCTTTTCCATCTCAAACGAATGCCGGCTCGGCCTATTGGCCTTCCACTGTGAAGAGCTGCTGGTGAAGCGGATCCGGAATCATTTCCGCTGGGATGGCGACCATCATATGGCCGTTCATATTGACGACGAAGACATGGGCCTTCCCCTTGTCCATCATCACGTCTTTCGCTTTCAAGACTTCGACGCAGGTCCTCGATCCGTGATGATATTTCGCCTGCGCGCCGGCGGCGAACAAAAGCACTGCAATTGACGACATAGCGGCGACCAGCAAACGCTTCTTCATTGCGCTCTCCATAAAACCCAGCCGTTGTTGTTCATTTCTCAAAATTGCCCGGGAAGGGCGCCGATCGAAGCCGTTCCCTGTCCGCTGAACAGATCTGGCCCTTGTCGGCAAAATTTGCGTAGCCGTAGGCTAGGAGGATTTCTTTCAGATTTCCGCGTCGCTTATCGGAAAAGCACGGGCACGCGGTCCGGGTCGCCGCCGACGCCGTTTACGAATCGGACTCGAACAGGGCACCGATTCGTGAAAGCCAATTCCGGATATTCGGATAGGATCCGAGGTCGGCCGCCATGGTTTGCGCTCGCGCGAGATAAAAATAGAGACCAATGTCGGCGACGGTCGGCCCGGATACCATCACCCAGCCCTGTCCGTCTCCGAGTTCATCGTCGATGACCTTCAGCACGCGCCTGATATTATTCTCGGCCGCTTGGCCCTTGGCGATCGTCGCCGGTTCGCCAGGCCACGCACGCAGGTCTGCCTGCCGGATGAAGGCGCGGACATCGATGATGCCAGAATCGCAGTCATTCAATCGAGATTTATCGCCATCGCGTCGGGCACAAGCGTCGTCGTGCATCTTGGCCGCTCGCCGCCATTTCGCCGGCGTGTCGCCGACGATGCGTTTGAAAACGTCGGTGAAATGCGCCTGGGCGCGAAATCCGACCATCAGAGCGATCTCAGCCAAGGCAAGGTTCGTCTGCCGCATGAGAATTTGGGCTCTTTCGACGCGGCAGGCGAGAATATAATCGTGCGGCCGGCGCCCGGTCGCTGCGCGAAATCGCGCTGCGAAATACATCGGCGATAGCCCCGCAGCCGCTGCAAGATCGGAAAGTCGCAGGCGACCTTCAATATTTTCGTTTATGTATTCGGTGACGCGCTTGAGCCGCCATTTTGACAAGGCGTCTGTTTTTGGAATCTTTGTAGGCACCACTTCGACTCATTCTACAACGTCCACGTTGATCGCGTGATCTTAGCCGCGGGCCATGATGCCTTTGTTGGCTGGCGTTGCCGTTTTGTTGATTGCGATTGCGCTATGCCAATGACGCGCGTCATGCCGGCAATGTCAGCGCACAAGGCGGCGGTATTCGCCAGGCGTCACGCCCGTTACCCGATGAAACGCGCGGGAAAAGGCCGCCTGCGACGAAAAGCGCGATCGATGCGCGACTTCAGCCAAGGGCAAATTGCTGCTCGCGAGCATTTTCATCGCGTTTTCCAGTCGACGGCGGCTCACATATTTGCGCGGCGGCAAGCCCATGAGGGCGGTGAACATTCGCGCGAAGTGGAATGTGCTCAAGGCCGCGACATCCGCTAAATCCGCGACGCTGATTTCATTTTCCAGATTTTCGTCGATGTAATCCAGCACCCGGCGTAGGCGAACATTTTCGGTGGGTTTGCGACGCGGGCTCGGAACCAAAAGCGTCGGATCCAGATAATTGTGCGACAGTTGCGCCGCGAGCATCAAAGCTGCGGTTTCCGCGAACATTCGGCCGGTCGACGTTTCCCGTGCCATCTCGGCGGCGACCGAAAGGCCGATCTGATGAATGAGCTCATCATTCAGACCGCCGCGATATTGAACCGAATGACCCAATGGTTTCGGCAGATCGTACTGGTCGGCAAGAAGATCGAACGGCTGCGTCGGCAAATAAAGATGCAGAGTCTTGCCCATTGGCGTCGAGAGTTCGATTTCTTCATGGCAGAGCCCGGCTGGAACCAGCCAGATGGTGCCTATTGTCGGCCGTGTCCGCTCGCGCCGGCCGCCATTGGTGCGGATGACGCAGCCGTCCTTTGAGTCATGCAATGCAATGACGATCTCGACGTTTGGCTGAGTGTGCGAGGCAAGTCGGCCTGCTGGATGCGTGCGCAGTTCCGCATAGATCGATTGCCAGCCGCGATCAGCCGACGAGACCAATAATCTCGAATTTGGATATTTTCGATTGGCGTCTGCAAGCAAAATCATCGGCTTACCTCGGGTGACAAGAGCCTGCGGCGAGGAGCATATTAAATAGTACACGATTATATCGTGTACGATATAAATAGATGGGCGGAATGACGAGGTCAATAGCTTGCGATCTAATCGTGTGCGATTTATCCTCCGGTGAGACCACCCGCTCAAGGAAAATTATGTCGCATCAAGTACCTGTGCCCGACGACTTCATCTGTTTCGCGCTCTATTCGACGAGCCATGCGTTCAATCAGGTCTACAAGCCATTGCTCAAGATTTTGGGCGTCACCTACCCGCAATATCTTGTTTTGGCGGCGCTTTGGGCGTGTGACGATCAGACTGTCGGCGGCTTGGGCGATATTCTCCTGCTTGAGTCCAACACGCTCACTCCGCTTCTTAAACGGCTCGAGGGTCTGGGTCTCCTGGTGCGCCGCCGCGATCCGGACGACGAGCGGCAAGTCCGCATCCGCCTGACGAAGAAGGGCGCCGCACTCTCGGAAAAGGCCCGCGATTTTCCGGCTTGCATCGATGGCGCAACGGGGCTTGCGCCCGATGCATTAGGCAAGCTGCGGAGCACGATCTTGTCGATGCGCGCGGCCCTGCTCAAGGCTGCGTCAAAGGGATAGCTCACGCACCGCGCATCGAGCGACTGGCCCGGCGAGGTCAAATTTGCACTGCGCCGCGTATTTTGCGCAAATATAACAAATCGAAACGCCCGGTATGCTCGACTTGGCCAAGCCCCGAGCGAGGCAAACGGCCCTATTCATCGTCGACCGCATCCTGCGCTATAAGCGGAGCCGGAGCGTTGGGTCTGATGGAGTTTTAATGGCTGCGGATGCCGCCGAGGCCATATCGGAACAAGACAGCCTGAAGGCGCTCGAGGCCGGCGGCGTCGGCCTTTGGCGCTGGGACGGGGCGCCCAGCGGTTTTCGCCTGTCTGCCAGCGCCCGCGCGCTTCTCGGCGCGCCGGCGCTTGAGGTTTCCTATTCGGATTTTCTGGCGCTTCTGCACACCGACGACCAGCAGACTTTTGATCTTTCGTTCCGCCGGGCCCGCGCGGATGCGGTTTGGGAGGCGGATTTCCGCCTCGCCTCGGGCGGCAAGGATCGTTGGCGGCGCATGCGCGGCCGCGCCGACGCCGCTGCCCTCCAGGGTATTGTGATCGACATCCATGCGCCGCCGAACGAGACGACCCTGCGCCTCGCGGCGATCGCCGCTTCCTCCGACGATGCGATCATCGGCACCACGCTCGACGGCATCATCACCGACTGGAACAGCGGCGCGGAAACGATTTTCGGCTACAGGCCCGAGGAGATCGTTGGCCAATCCGTCGCGATTCTCCAGCCTGACGGTCAAAAAGAAAACGATGCCTCGACTCTCGCGCGCCTCAAGGCAGGCGAGAAGATCGACCATTTCGAGACACGCCGCCAGCGCAAGGATGGTACAATCATCGATGTTTCGCTGACCGTCTCGCCGTTGCAAGACCCGCAAGGCAAGATCGTCGGCGCTTCGAAGGTCGCCCGCGATATTACCGCGATCAAATATTCTCAGAGCGCGCTCGCCGAACGCGAGGCGCATCTGCAATCGGTCCTCGATACCGTGCCGGATGCCATGATCGTCATCGATACGGCCGGGACGATCCAATCCTTCAGCATCGCGGCCGAACGGCTCTTTGGCTACAAGGCTTCCGAGGCGCTCGGCCGCAATGTCCGCATGCTGATGCCCTCGCCTTATCACGAGCAGCACGACGCCTATCTCGAACGCTATATGCGGACAGGCGAGAGGCACATCATCGGCATTCGCCGGATTGTCGTCGGCCGTCGCAAGGACGGCGCGACCTTTCCGATCGAACTGTCGGTGGGCGAAGTGCGCTCCGGAGAGCGACGCTTCTTCACCGGCTTCGTGCGGGACTTGACCGAGCGCCAGCAGGCCGAGCGCCGGCTGCAGGAATTGCAGTCCGAGCTGATCCATATGTCCCGCTTCACCGCGCTCGGCGAAATGGCCTCGACGCTCGCGCACGAATTGAACCAGCCGCTGACGGCCATCGCCAATTATCTGAAGGGCGGCCGGCGGTTGCTAGATACCGGCCAGAGCGACGCGGTTCCCAGGGCGCGCGAGGCGTTGGAGCGCGCCGCCGAGCAGGCGCTGCGGGCGGGGCAGATCATCCGGCATTTGCGCGAATTCGTTGCCCGCGGCGAAAGCGAGCGGCAACTCGAAAATCTGCCCCGGCTGATTGAAGAGGCAAGCGCCTTGGCCCTCGTGGGCGTCAAGGAATTGGGGGTGCATACCGACTTCGCCTTCGATCCGCAGGCGGCCTTTGTTCTCGCGTCCAAGATCCAAGTACAGCAAGTTCTCCTGAATTTGATGCGCAACGCGGTCGAGGCCATGCAGGATTGCGAGCGCCGCGAATTGACAGTCTCGACCCATCGATTGGACAATGAGACGATCAGGATCGATGTGGCTGATACGGGGCCGGGCATCGCCCCAGACATCGCGGCGCAGCTCTTCCAGCCCTTTATCACGACGAAACGTCATGGCATGGGAGTCGGGCTTTCGATTTCGCGGACCATCATCGAATCGCATGGTGGCCGACTCTGGGCCGAGCCGAATCCTGGCGGGGGCACCATCTTCCGAATGACACTCAAGACTTTTGGCAATGAGGACGTCCGCGATGCCGACTAGCGCCGTAGTCCATGTCATCGACGACGACGAGGCGGTTCGGCATTCGCTGGCCTTCGTGCTGGCGACGGCCGGGCTTGCCGTGCGCGTCTATGAATCGGGGAGCGCCTTTCTGGCCGCCCGCGAGACGCTGCAGCCGGGTTGCATCGTCAGTGATGTCCGCATGCCGGGCATCGACGGCCTGCAGCTTTTGCGCAAATTGCGCGAACTCGGCGTCAATCTGCCGGTCATCATCATCACCGGCCATGCCGACGTGCCGCTGGCCGTCGAGGCGATGAAGGCCGGCGCCGCGGATTTCATCGAAAAGCCGTTCGACGACGAAGTTTTGTTGCATGCCATTCGCATCGCGCTCGACGGTTACGAAGCCGCAAGCGACCGGCGGGCGGAGCGGGTGGAAATCAGCGCCAAGCTCGATCAACTGTCCCCTCGCGAGCGCGAAGTGCTCGACGGCTTGCTCGCCGGCTATCCGAACAAGACGATTGCCTATGACCTGAAGCTGAGCCCGCGCACCGTCGAAGTGCATCGCGCCAATATCATGGCCAAGATGGGCGCAGGCAGCCTGTCGAGTCTGGTGCGGATGGCGCTGACGGCAAAAGTACTGCCGGGCGCCTAGGCCTAAATGGCGCGCAGCCGGTGCTTTGCGCTACATCAATGTTTCTCTTTCGTTTCGCATCCAATGTGTAAAATGCAATTTTAATTGGGATGCGACCATGAAAGAAGACGGGAGGGATATCGTCCTCGTCCTCGACGACGACGAGGGGGTACGCGAATCGCTCAAGTTTTCACTGGAGCTTGAGGGGTTTGCGGTGCGTGTCTGTGCGGAGGGCCGTGAGTTGCTGACGCATCCGGACCTTGAGCGCGCGCGTTGTCTCGTTCTCGATTATCGGATGCCGACGATGGACGGCTTTGAAGTGTTGGCGCATCTCGCGGCCAGGGGAAGCGGATTGCCGGTCATTCTAATTACGAGCAATGTCGATCTTTCCCTGCTGCGTCGTGCAGCCGGCGTGGGAGTCCTGCAAGTCCTCGAAAAACCATTGTCCGACAGCGCCTTGCTCGAAAATATCCACACTGCTCTCGGCCGCCCGCACTAGCGCGGACCTCCCCGTTACGTAAAATCCCCTAGGACCTAACGCAATTTCGGTCCGCGCCGCGCCCGGTTAGCCTCCCCTCAGCTTCAAAGCGGTTGAGGAGGATCACATGGGTGGGCAGCTTGCTTATAGTTTTGATCGCGTGCCGGCACCTGCGTTCATGCAAGCCAAGTTTGCCGAGGGCCATGAGGTCGGCGGCCTTGAGGCGGCGGGGACGGTTGTCAATTTCGCGCAGGACCGCGAGATTTATGCCGAAGGGGCGACCGCGATGGCCTTTTATAAAGTCGTTTCCGGTGTCGTTCGGACGTGCAAATTTCTAAGCGACGGCCGCCGCCAGATCGATGCCTTTTATCGGGCTGGCGATATTTTCGGTATCGAAGGCGACGCCGAGCACAGTCTCTCCGCCGAGGCAGTTTCCGACTGTACGCTGATCTCCTACCGCCGGCGCGGCGTCGATGCCGCGATAGCGGGTGGTACGGGCATTCAGCTTTTCGATCATCTCTTGCGCCGCGTCGCGCAGACACAGGAACATGCGCTTCTGCTTGGCCGGCGCAGCGCTTTAGAGAAAGTCGCAGCGTTTCTTGTCGATTGGGCCGACCAATCTGCGGACCGCAAGATCGTGAGTCTGGCGATGACGCGGCAGGACATCGCCGACTACCTCGGCCTTACGATCGAAACCGTCTCGCGCACGCTGTCTCAATTGGAGCGCGATCGGTTGATCGACATGCCGGTCGCACGGCAAATTCGGCTGACCAATATCCAGGCGTTGCGCGATCTGAACGCCTGATCATATTGGGAGGCGGAAATGGATGTCATGGAGGCCATTTACGCGCGCCGGGCGGTTCGCGATTACCTCGAAACGCCCGTCCAGTTGGATGTCTTGACGCAATTGGTTGCGGCGGCGACCGCGGCGCCGAGCGCCATAAATGCCCAGCCTTGGCATTTCACGATTATTCGCGACCAGGCGCTTCTCGATCGTATCTCTGCCGCAGCCAAGACTCACATGGTGGGCCTGATCGATGGCCGGGACGGCCTGGCGCAGATGCGACAACATTTGACCGATCCGGCCTTTCACATTTTTTATCATGCGCCCGCGCTGATCGTCATTGCCGCGAAATTCGGTGATTGGGCTGTCGAAGATGCGAGCCTCGCAGCCGAGAATCTGATGTTGGCGGCTTGCGCCCAGGGGCTCGGAACATGCTGGATCGGTTTTGCCCAGCGTTGGCTGGAGACGGACGAGGGCAGGCGTAGCATCGAGTTGGCTTCGGGTTTCCAGGCCGTCGCGCCGATCATTGTCGGGCACCCGCGCGCGCCGGTGCCCGCAGTGCCGCGTAAGCCGCCGCTGATCAAGTGGCTCGATTAGAGCGGCCAAAACGGCGATCGCTCCAGCCCTTCGGCAACGGCGCTTTGCTCAAGGCGTTTCGACGGTCTCCGCCGCTTGTGCCGCCTTCGCGACGCTCTTGCGGTAATTCTCGACATAGAGTTCGAGAAGTCCCCAACCGTAATTGCGGATGACATCGTTCAAGGCGCGCGCCTGCGCAACAATCCGATCGCTCTCTTCGTGCAATTGCCGGCAATAGCCGCAAGCGGCGGCGCTCGGCTCCTCGCCCGGCTTCGGCAGAAGAAAGGCTTTGGATGCCTGATGCGCGCTAAGCTGCAGCAATTCAGTTTGGCTTTCGAAGATCCCGCGTAGCGTCTTGCTCGTCAGGTCGTTGAGGTCGGAGAAGAATTTCGTCGTCTGTTTCTGCGTCTCCAGCAGGTGGAAGGGAAGATCGGCGCGAAAAGCCGATAGGTCGGTCGTGATTTTTGTCGGGTCAACCATGTCGTCCTCCAGATTCAGCATTCTTTTACGAGAAAGACACGAACGCCTGATACAGGGTTTGACCTCGATCAATTCTTTCGTTGTGCGCTGCATTTATTGATCCCGCATCAAAATCTTGGAGCGATTCCGATGCCGGACGTCATCGATCTCGTCGAAAAAAGAAGCGATGTTGCGAATGCCGGACAGGCCGCCCATTCTCCCGCTTCAGTTTCGCAACCGGAAACCGAAACGCCGGACGTTTCCAGCAGCGGCAGAGAAGATCACCTCGACCGTTTGCTGCATGCGCGCGAAGCACCGCTGACGTCCTCGCTTTCGACGATATCGCTGCTTCTCGCCTATCTCGATTGGGCGTTGCATCTTGCCAATGCGCCGGGACGCCGCGTCGCGCTTGCCCAGGACGCGGCGCATAAATGGATGCAGCTTTTCACACCATCGCAGTGGGATAGTCCGGCGGCGACCGACCATCGTTTCAGCGACGAGAGCTGGCGGCATATGCCGTTCAATTATTTTGCCGAGGCAGCGGTGCTGGCAGGGGAATGGTGGGCTGCCGCGACGGCAAATCTGCCGGGCGTATCGAACTCGCATCGCAACATCGTGGCCTTTGCAGCGAGGCAGGTTCTCGACCTTCTCTCACCCTCGAATTCGCCCGTCACCAATCCCGAGGTGATCAAGGCGACGATGGAGCAGTTCGGCTGGAATTTCATTCGCGGTGGCCGCAATTTTCTTGAGGATTTGCGGCGCCTCGCCGATCATCAGCCGTTCCAGGAGACCGATGGATTCAAGGTCGGTGAGGACGTGGCCGTCACGCCCGGCAAGGTCGTGCTGCGCAATGAGCTGATGGAGTTGATTCAATATGCGCCGACGACACAATCGGTGCGGCCGGAGCCGATCCTCATCGTCCCGGCCTGGATCATGAAATATTATATACTCGATCTGTCGCCGAATAATTCCTTTGTCCGCTACCTAGTCTCGCAAGGCTTTACCGTCTTTTGCGTGTCTTGGCGCAATCCAGGACCGGAGCAGCGTGATACGTCGCTTGACGATTATCGCCGCTTGGGCGTCATGGCGGCGCTCGATGCCGTGACGGCGATCTGCGACGCGAAAAAAATTCACGCGGTCGGCTATTGCCTCGGCGGCACCCTGCTGTCGATCGCTGCGGCGGCGATGGCGCGCGATGGCGACGAGCGGCTCGCGACCATTACGCTGCTTGCAGCGCAGACCGATTTCACCGAGGCGGGAGAGTTGCAGCTTTTCACCGACGAGAGCCAGCTCGCCCTGCTCGACGATGTGATGTGGCAGCAAGGCTACCTCGACAGCACGCAGATGGCCGGCGCCTTTCAAGTCTTGCGCTCGAACGATCTCATCTGGTCGCGCCTGATCAAGACCTATCTCCTCGGCAAGCGCGACAAGCCCTTCGATCTCATGGCCTGGAACGCCGATGCGACACGAATGCCATTCCGCATGCATTCGGAATATCTGCATACGATGTTTCTGCACAACGACCTCGCCGAAGGGCGGTATAAAGTCGGCGGCGAGCCGGTCGCCCTGTCGGAGATCGACGCGCCGATCTTTGCGGTGACGACCGAGACCGATCACGTCGCGCCTTGGCGCTCGGTCTATAAGATCAATCTGCTCAACCAGGGCGATATTACTTTCGTGCTGACGTCCGGCGGCCATAATGCCGGTATTGTCAGCGAGCCGGGTCACCCGTATCGCCGCTTCCGTATCGGCCGCCGTCCGGCGCATGGGCGTTATGTCTCGCCAGAGGAATGGAAGGCGGCAGCGACGCCGCGCGACGGCTCCTGGTGGCCGGTCTTTGCCGAATGGCTCGAAACCCGTTCCGGCCGGCCGGTGGCACCGCCGAGCCTCGGCGCGCCGGGCCGAGGCTATCCACCGATCACGGATGCGCCCGGCACGTATGTGCGCGAAAAGTAAGCGGACGCGTGGCCATGAATGTTCCGCCTCGCCTCGCCGCCATGATCGAGAATCGCACCTTCGACGAGCTTGCCATCGGCGATCGGGCGAGCCTGACGAAGGCGGTTTCGCAGCAGGACATTGATCTCTTTGCCGTTATAACGGGCGACGTCAATCCGGCGCATATGGATCCGGCTTATGCGAAGACCGACATGTTTCATCGCGTCATCGCGCACGGCATGCTGGGAGCCGGCCTCATTTCCAGCGTGCTCGGCACGAAGCTCCCGGGGCCGGGGACGATCTATCTCGGTCAGGACTTGCGGTTTACGGCGCCGGTGGATATCGGCGACACGATCACCGCCACTCTGACCGTAGCCGAGAAACATCCTGAAAAAGGCGACGTGGTTCTCGATTGCCAATGCACCAATCAGCATGGCCATATCGTCATCACGGGTAAAGCTTTCGTTCGCGCGCCGCGCGAAAAGGTGCGCCGTCCGCGCGTCGAATTGCCGGAAGTTCAGATTTCCCGGCATGAGCGCTTTCGCGCTCTGCTCGCCAAGGCGGCAGGCCTGCCGCCGGCTTCGACCGCCGTTGCTTACCCTTGCGATGCCAATGCGATCGGGGCCGCGGTCGAAGCGGCGCAGGCTGGGCTGATTATCCCGATCCTTGTCGGCCCGAAGGACGAGATGCTTGCTGCGGCGGTCGCTGCCAATGTCGACATCGCCAAATATCGTCTCGTCGAGGCGGCGCGCGGCGCCGAGGCGGCTGCGGCGGCCGTCGCGCTGGTCAAGAATGGTGAAGCCGAGCTTCTGATGAAAGGCTCGCTCCACACGGATGAGCTTTTGCATGCCGTGCTCGCGCCAAGCAGCACCTTGCAGACGGGGCGGCGCCTGAGCCATGTCTATCTCCTTGACGTGCCGGCCTATCCCCGGCCGCTCCTGGTGACCGACGCCGCTGTCAATATTGCGCCCGATCTCGAAGCCAAGCGCGATATCGTCCAGAACGCTGTCGATCTCGCGCACGTGATGGGCATGGTCGAGCCGAAGGTGGCGGTTCTCTCGGCGGTGGAAACGGTCAGTCCGAAACTGCAATCCGCGCTCGATGCCGCGGCTCTGAGCAAGATGGCGGAGCGCGGCCAGATTACCGGCGCGCTTGTCGATGGCCCGCTTGCCTTCGACAACGCCGTGAGCCCGGCGGCGGCGTCGGAAAAAGGCATCGTCTCCAAGGTCGCCGGCCAAGCGGATATTCTTGTCGTGCCCGATCTCGAGGCCGGCAATATCCTCGCCAAACAATTGATCTATCTTGCCGGCGCCGACGCCGCCGGCATCGTGCTGGGTGCCCGCGTGCCGATCATTCTGACGAGCCGCGCCGATGCCGAACGGACGCGCATGGCCTCTTGCGCCGTTGCGGTCTTGATCGCGCACGGTCAATCGGTGCCGCCGGTTGGGGCCGGGAGCTGAGCGTGGCCGCTGCGGTTCTCACGCTGAATGCGGGTTCTTCGAGCATCAAATTTTCGCTGCTCGAGCTGGCGGACGCGGATCAATTTGAATTCGTCGCCAAGGGCGAGATCGAGGAAATCGAATCCGGCGCGCCGCATTTCTCTGCCGTCGATGCTCAAGGCGCGCGACTTGCGGAGCGCAAGTGGACTCGGCCGACAGGTTTCGACGAATTGCTCGGCGCCGTCATTCAATGGACTGAGGATCATCTCGGCGATAACAAGCTGACCGCCGTGGGCCACCGCGTTGTCCACGGCGGCCCGAAGCATGACCGGCCCGAGCGCGTCACGGCAGAGCTTCTCGCTGAGCTTGAGGCGCTGACACCGCTCGCGCCTCTGCACGAGCCGCATAGTCTCGCGCCGATCCGTGCCATTCTCGCGGCGCGCCCGACGCTGCCGCAGGTCGCTTGTTTCGATACGGCGTTCCATCGGACGATGCCGACGGTTGCAACGCGCTTTGCGCTGCCGCGTCAATACGAGGCCCAAGGCGTACGGCGCTATGGCTTTCACGGCCTCTCTTACGAATATATCGCCGGCCGGCTGCGCGCCTTGGCGCCGCGTCTGGCGGCGGGCCGCGTCATCGCCGGCCATCTCGGCAATGGCGCGAGCCTCTGCGCGATGCAAGCAGGCCGCAGCGTCGATACGACAATGGGGTTCACGGCGCTCGACGGTCTGGTGATGGGCACGCGCTGCGGCGCGATCGATCCGGGCGTCGTGCTTTATCTGCAGCAGCAATGTGGCCTCTGCGCTCATGACGTCGAAGACCTTCTCTATCGGCGCTCGGGCCTGCTCGGCGTCTCCGGCATCACAAGTGACATGCGTACGCTTCAAACAAGCCCCGATCCGCGGGCGCGCGAGGCGATCGATCTTTTCGTCTACCGGATCGTCCGCGAGATCGGCGGCCTGATGAATTGCCTCGGCGGTCTCGACGGCCTTGTTTTTACCGCCGGCATTGGCGAGCATTCGCCGGACGTGCGCGCCATGGTTTGCGCCAAGTTGCAATGGCTTGGCGTGGCGCTCGACCCTGAGGCGAATCAAAGCAACACTCTCAAGATCAGCCATAAGTCTAGCCGCATTGAGGTCTGGGCGATCCCGACCGATGAAGAGGCGATGATCGCGCGGCATACGTGCGACACGGTCGGCGCAACAGCGCCCGCTTTCTAGGGAGGTAACAGGCCGAAGCGCTGGTTTGGCGCTTGGCCATTGACTGACTCTGGAAATGCGAGGGACTAGCCATGACCTTTTCATCCCAACGGACCCCGTCTGCACCGCTTGTCGATTTGCGTGGCAAGCATGGCCTCGTCATCGGCATCGCCAATGAACACAGCATTGCGGCGGGCTGCGCCGAAGCGTTCGCTCGCACCGGCGCGCGCCTCGCCGCGACCTACCTCAATGCCAAAGCCGAGCCCTTCGTCCGCGCGGTGACGGATCGACTCGGTTGCGATTTCATCCTGCCCTGCGATGTGCGCGAGGCCGGGCAGCTCGAAGCTGTATTCGACACCGTCAAGGCAAAATGGGGCCGGCTTGACTTTCTGCTTCATTCCATCGCCTTCGCGCCGGCCGAGGATTTGCACAGCCGGGTGACCGATTGTTCCATGGCAGGCTTCGATGTCGCGATGAACATCTCCTGCCATTCCTTTATCCGCATGGCGCACCTCGCTGAGCCGCTAATGCAGGATGGCGGGTGCCTGCTCGCGATCACCTTCTATGGATCGGAGCGGGTGGTCGAACATTATAATCTGATGGGGCCGGTCAAGGCGGCGCTTGAAAGCGCGATGCGCTATATCGCGGCGGAACTCGGCCCGAAAGGCATCCGCGCCCATGCGATTTCGCCGGGGCCTATTCGGACCCGTGCGGCGAGCGGCATCGATCGCTTCGACGAATTGCTCGAAGAGCAGGCAGCGCGTGCGCCGGAACATCATCTCGTCGAGATCAGCGACGTCGGCAATCTCGCGACTTTTCTGGTGAGTGATGCCGCCGAACGGATCACCGGAACGATCATTCCGGTCGATGGCGGCGCCCATCTCACAGGTTGAGTTCAGCCTCGAAAACCGTTGCCGACGCTCGAACGATAAGGCCGGCTCAGTCGCCGACGGCGATCATGACGTCGGAGGCCTTGATCAAAGCGTGGACCTTCTCGCCCCTCTTCAGGCCAAGCTCGGCAACGGCCTCGTTGGTGATGGAGGCCGTCAGGATGGTTCCACCGGCGATCTCAACGCGCACATGCGCAGTGGTCGCGCCTTCTTTGACCTCGACGACCGTGCCGGGAATGAAATTGCGTCCGGATATTTTCATCGATGGGGCTCCTTGCGCGCGGCAAACAAGAAAATACCGTTTCGCGCCGGCTTTGCGAAGCGCGCACACCGCTTACCCCTGGTTGCGAATTTGCAACAGGTATACTGCAAAACGCACGTTTCGGCTGCCGTGCGAGTCTTTGCGCGTTCTCTGTGCATCTGATTCGTGCCTATCCTCATCATGCGGTGTTTGGCACCACCAACGACAGGGGGTGGAGCATGATCGACCCGAAAGCGAACTTGACGGTTCTTCAAACGTTGCAGGAGGTTGTAACCTCCGCAGCGGATATGGCTGAAGCGCAGCGGCAGCGTCTTTCGCATGTTTTTGGCGCCTGGAAGGAACCGCATGATCTGCGTGTGCAGGTCGCGCTCGTGGCGCTCGAGGACCGGCGGATGGCCGCGCGCCGGAAGATTCTGGCCGAACTCGATCAGATGGATCGGCTGCATTGAGCTGAGGCGCAGGGCCCAAGCTCTTTGAGTGGTGAGCATCGGTTGCGATGCTTTGGGAAGACGTACGGCGGCGAGGGGCGCCGTGCGGGATTGCTGTGCAGACTACCTTGCTCTCGGCCGCCGCAATCGGCCGGGAGCTTTTTTATCGTGGCGCAGCACGACGCTTCGTCCGAAAGGCTGCTTGAGTTTTGGCACGCCGATGCTCTAGACCGCCCACAGTCTATTTCTTCGATGGCGAGACCGATGAGCGCGCAAGAAAAATCCCTTTTCATGACCTTTCTGATGACGCCGGACATGGCCAATTTCTCCGGCCATGTGCATGGCGGCGCCATTCTCAAAGTCCTCGACCAGGTGGCCTATGCCTGCGCGGCACGCTACTGCAAAAGCTATGTCGTCACCGCTTCGCTCGACCAAGTGATCTTCAGGGAACCGATGCAGGTCGGCGAACTTGCGACCTTCAAGGCGAATGTCAATTACGTCGGCAAATCGTCGATGGAGATCGGCATCAAGGTCATCGCCGAGAATCTGACGACCAAAGAATCGCGCCACGTCATCTCCTGCTATTTCACGATGGTGGCGAAAAACCCCGACGGACAGCTCGCTGAAGTGCCGCCGCTCAAGATCGAGACGGAACTCGACCGCCGGCTGTTCGAGGCGGGGAAGATGCGCCGGGAGATGCGCGCCGAGATCATCGAGCGCAACCGCAAGCTCCACGTGGGCATGCCGGATTGAAGCGGCGGGAGCCGGCGGGTCTGCCGATCTCCCTAGCGCTGCTCGGAGTCGCGCAGCCGATGCACGTCATGGACGACGACGCCGTTCTCGGGCATCTGCAGCCAGGCGTGATGCATCAGGGTGCGTTTGGTATCTTCGTAGCCGCTCTGCCAATGCTCACGCATCGACGTGCCGGAGAAGTCGTAATCCTTGGCATGGCCCTCATAGGCTTTCTGTTGATAAATCAAATGCAGGATCGTGATATCCGGCATGTCGGCGAGCTCGTCGCGCAGGCGCCGGTCGTCGTCATTCAGCAGATGATCCGGCATTTTGGCCAATGCTTCATAGGTATGGTTCTTCCACATGCGCAGACGCTGATACATGTCCGTATTATAGCGGGTGCGCGAGGAATACATGATGTCCTTGTGGCGGCCGAGGACGTCGGCCATGTCGCGCGGCAATAGGCCTTGCGCCGAGAAGAGATCGACCTGGAACACCAGCGTGTTGCGGAGATCGTCCTGATCGAGCAAATGCTGCAGCGGCGTATTTGAGACGATGCCGCCGTCCCAATAATAATCAGTGCCGATCTTGACCATCGGCAGCGCCGGCGGCAGCGCACCCGACGCCATAATGTGCTCGGGTCCAATGATTTCGTTGCGATTGTCGAAATAGATGAAATTACCGGACTGGACGTTCACGGCGCCGACAGCGAAGCGCGTGTTGCCGTCGTTGATCAGCGAAAAGTCGACATAGTCCCGCAAAGTGTCCGCAAGCGGCGCGGAATCATAAAAGCTCGTCGCGGCTTTCGCACCGGCGGCATTGAGCCAGGGATTGATCTCGTGCGGCTTGAAGAATCCCGGCTGGCCGAGCGTCATGGTCAGCATCGCGCTCGTCGCATTGCGGGCGCGGCGGTAGATGTCGCCGTCCGGCGTATAGGCCCAGACGTGCCGGTCGGTGATCTTGTGCCAGAAGGCGCGCAGCTTATCGAGCCGCTCTTCGCGCGGGTTGCCGGCGATGATCGCGGCATTGATGGCGCCGATCGAGACGCCCGTCACCCAATCCGGCTCGATATTGGCCTCATGCAACGCCTCGTAGACCCCGGCCTGATAGGCGCCAAGCGCGCCGCCGCCTTGAAAGATCAGAGCGATCTGGTCGCAACGATCGGGACGCCAGCCGCCGGCCTTGGCCGGCGCGGGGGCGAATTTTTCAGGTTTCGGTGTATGGAAAGGGGTCTTTGCGTCCACGGTCCGCCTCCCTGTTTGGGAGGCTAGGCAGGCGGGATTGCAGGAATGTGACGCGGCCGCGTCACACCATTTTCAAGGTCAATCGCCAGAAGCGGCGCAGTGCCCTACGCTGCGGCATCAGCTTTGTCGTCCCTTTCGAAGCATGAGGATTTGACTATGCGCGCCGAAGACATCCTGCAATTGCCGTCCATGCCGCTCGCCGGGCCGAGCTATCCGAAGGGGCCGTACCGCTTCATCAATCGTGAATATATGGTCATCACTTACGAGACCGATCCGGACGTCATCCGCCACCAATTGCCCGAACCGCTCGAGCCGCTCGACAAGCCGCTCGTCAGCTATGAGTGGATCAACATGCCGGATTCCTCCGGCTTCGGCAGCTACACCGAAAGCGGCCTCGTGATCCCCTGCAAATTTCAGGGCGAGGAGGTGAATTTCGTCAGCCAGATGTATCTCGATGATGATCCGCCGATCGCCGGCGGCCGCGAAATCTGGGGCTTTCCAAAGAAATACGCGCATCCCAAGCTCAAGATCATCAAGGACACGCTGACCGGCACGCTGCATTACGGCGAACAGCTCGTGGCCCTCGGCACAATGGGCTATAAGCACGAGTCGATGGCCGGCAACGGTGAGCGCACGACGGCGATCCTCACCAAGACGCAGGTCAATCTGAAGATCATTCCCGGCGTCGACGGCGGACACGGCATCTGCCAGCTCGTCGCCTATAATCTCAGCGATATTACGGTGAAAGGCTCATGGCTCGGCCCGGCGCGGCTGCATCTCGTGTCGCACGTCAATGCGCCGGTTGGCGATTTCCCGGTGCGCCACATTGTCGGCGCGCATCACTTCATCGCCGATCTGAGCCTGCCCTACGGCCGCGTCCTCCACGATTATCTGAAGCCATAAGTTAGCCCATTTCAACGGTTTATCTGCGCCGGTGGGATGCCGGCCGGCGCGCCCATGGCCAGAGCGGACATTTCGCGCTAGAGCAGCCGGCCGCATGATTCATGCCGGTCGCTCACTCGGATTTTCGCGGAAGCCTCATGTCAGATCCCAAAGTTGCTCTCATCACCGGCGTGACCGGGCAGGACGGCGCACTCCTCGCCGAACTCCTGCTCAACAAAGGCTATATCGTCCATGGCATCAAGCGCCGCGCGTCGCTGATCAATACCGAACGTGTCGATCATCTCTATCGCGATCCGCACGAGCCGGGTGTTCGTTTCTTCATGTCGTATGGCGACATGACCGATGCCACCAATCTGATCCGCATCGTCCAGGAGGTCCAGCCGGACGAAATTTATAATCTCGCCGCCCAGAGCCACGTGCAGGTAAGCTTTGAGACGCCGGAATATACCGCCAATTCCGACGCGCTCGGCACGCTGCGCCTGCTGGAAGCGATCCGCATCCTCAAGCTGACCGGCAAGACGCGCTTCTATCAGGCCTCGACATCGGAGCTTTACGGCAAAGTGCAGGCCGTGCCGCAGAACGAGCAGACGCCGTTCTATCCGCGCTCGCCCTATGGCGCTGCCAAGCTCTATGGCTATTGGATCACGATCAATTACCGCGAGGCCTACGGCATGCACGCCTCGAACGGTATTCTCTTCAACCACGAAGGGCCGACCCGGGCCGAGACCTTCGTCACCCGCAAGATCACCCGCGCCGTGGCGGCAATTGAGCTCGGCCTCCAGGACAAGCTCTACCTCGGCAATCTCGACGCCAAACGCGACTGGGGCCATGCGCGCGATTATGTCGAGGGCATGTGGCGGATCCTGCAGCAAACGCAGCCGGACGATTATGTGCTCTCGACGGGCGAGGCGCATTCGGTGCGCGAATTCGTCGAGTGCGCTTTCGGAGAGGTCGGCATCGAGATCGCCTGGCGCGGCAGCGGCGTCGAGGAGCAGGGGTTCGACCGCAAGACGGGCAGAGTCTTGGTCGAGATCGACCCGGAATATTTCCGCCCGACGGAGGTCGATTTTCTGCTTGGGGATTCCTCCAAGGCGCGGGCCAAACTCGGCTGGGTCCACAAGACGACCTTTCCTGAGCTGGTCAAGGAAATGGTCGCGAGCGACCGCGTTCAAATGAAGAAGCGCGGCCATATATAAGGCCTAACAGTCCACGGGGAGCGGGTTCACGCATGCAGCCATTACGCATCTTCGTTGCGGGCCATCGCGGCATGGTCGGCTCCGCCCTGGTGCGGCGGCTCGGATCCGAGAACGTCGATATTCTGACCGCCTCGCGTGCGCAGGTCGATCTGCGCGAGGCGGGCGCCGTTCGCGCTTTTCTGGAAAAGCAGAAGCCCGATGCGATCATCCTTGCCGCGGCCAAAGTCGGCGGCATATTGGCGAACGACACCTATCCGGCCGAGTTCCTGCGCGACAATCTCGTCATCGAAGCCAATGTCATCCATGAGGCGCACAGCGCCGGCGTCGACCGGCTTGTCTTCCTCGGATCGTCCTGCATCTATCCGAAATTCGCGCCGCAGCCGATCCGCGAGGACGCGCTGCTCACCGGGCCGCTCGAGCCGACGAACGAATGGTATGCGATCGCCAAGATCGCCGGCATCAAACTCTGCCAAGCCTATCGGCGGCAATATGGCCGCCATTATATCTCCGTCATGCCGTGTAATCTTTACGGACCGAACGACAATTTCGATCTTGCCAGCAGCCACGTGCTGCCGGCGCTGATCCGCAAATTTCATGAAGCCAAGATTGCGGGCCGGAGTGAGGTTGTCGTCTGGGGCACCGGCACGCCGCTGCGGGAATTCCTGCATGTCGACGACCTCGCCGACGGCACGGTCTTTCTGCTCAACAATTATGATGGCGCGGAGCCCATCAATTGCGGCGCGGGGAGCGATCTCTCGATCCGCGACCTCGCCGAAAAAATCAGCGGCATCGTCGGCTTCGAAGGCCGGCTCGTCTTCGATACGTCGAAGCCGGACGGGACTCCGCGCAAGCTCATCGATTCGAGCCGCATGGCCGCGCTCGGCTGGACGCCGCGTATCGGCCTCGATCAAGGCATCGCCGAGACCTACAAATGGTTTCTGGAGACGCAGGCCTTGCAGCTCGCTCCGAACTGAACGGTCATTCCGCCGGGCTTATTCCGCTGGACTTGGCGCGGCTTGCGGCGGCAGCGGACGTTGCGCCGGCCCCATGAAAAATTCCTGGACTTTGTCGAGCAGCAGATAGAGCACCGGCGTCGTATAGAGCGTCAGCACCTGGCTGACGATCAAGCCGCCGACGATCGAAATGCCGAGCGGCCGGCGGATTTCGCCGCCTTCGCCAAAGCTCAACGCCAAAGGCACGGCGCCGAGGATCGCCGCGGCCGTCGTCATCATAATCGGCCGGAAGCGCAAGACGCAGGCCTGGAAGATCGCGTCGCGCGCGCTCATGCCTTCCTCGCGTCGCGCGACGATGGCGAAATCGACCATCATGATCGCGTTCTTCTTGACAATGCCGATGAGCAGGATCACCCCGATCAGGGCGATAATGCTGAAATCCGTCTTGCACAAAAGCAGCGCGAGCAGCGCGCCGACGCCGGCCGATGGCAGAGTCGAGAGAATCGTGATCGGGTGAATGTAGCTCTCGTAGAGAATCCCCAGCACGATATAGACGGCAGCGAGCGCCGCCGCGATTAAAAGCGGTTCGTTGGAGAGCGAGGATTGAAACACCGCTGCCGTGCCCTGCGCGCTGCCGTGAATATCGGAAGGCAGGCCGATTTCGCGTACGGCATTTTCGATCTCCGCGGTCGCATCGCCAAGCGATCGGCCGGGCGCAATATTGAACGAGATCGTCGAAGCGACAAAAAGTCCAGAATGATTGACCGCGAGCGGCGTGTGTCCATGCGCGAAATGCGCGAAAGCGGCGAGCGGCACCATGGTCTCGACACTCGTGGCAACTGGCGCCCCGGCGGAGGTGCCGCCTTTCCCCGTTGCCGCGATGGCGTTAATGGAAGCGTTGCGGGCGGTGTTGATGGTCGTCGCTGCGGCGCTCGTGGCTGCCGTCGAAGCGGAACCGACGGGCGGCACGTTCGCCGCCGCGGTGCCGGCCGGGAGGTTGCTCGTCTGCGTGCCGCTCGGGTTGCCGCCGGATGTGCTGACGTAGATGCCCTTGAGCGATTCCGGATCCTGCCAATAGCGCGGCGCGACTTCCATCACGACATGATATTGGTTGACCGCGCTATAGATCGTCGAAACCTGCCGCTGGCCGAACGCATCATAAAGCGTATTGTCGATCTGGAAGGGCGTGATGCCCAAGCGCGAGGCGGTGTCGCGATCGATTTGAACGACGGTTTCGAGCCCGGCCTGTTGCAGGTCCGAGTTCACGTCGGTCAGCACATGGCTTTTTTGCAGAGCGGCGACGAGCTTCGGCGTCCATTCGTTCAGTTCCTCCGGGGTGTCGCCTTGCAACGTATATTGATACTCCGCATTGCTCTGCCGGCCGCCGACATGAATATCCTGAATGGATTGGAGAAAGAGCTGCGCCCCGGGGATCGCCGCGAGCTTGCGGCGCAGCCGTCCGATCACTTGATCGGCCGAGACCGTGCGTTGCGACAGCGGCTTTAAAGCGACAAAGACGGACCCCGTATTCGTACCCGATCGGCCGCCACCGCTGCCGCCGCCGGTGAAGCCGACCACGCTTTGGACGGCGGGGTCGGCCTGAACGATAGCCATTAATTGCGCCATCTTTTTTTGCATGGCCTGGAACGAGATGCTTTGATCGGCCTGGATCGCGCCGATCAGGCGCCCCGTGTCCTGCTCGGGGAAAAAGCCTTTCGGAATCACGCCGAAAAGAAAGACCGTCAGCGCAATCGCCGCGATCAGCGCGAGCATGACGGTTGCGGTATTGCGCAGGGCCCAGCCGAGCGTGCGCTCATAAAATCCGAGAAACAAAGTGAACGGATGCCAGCGCCGGCGCGATTCCTGCCGTGCAGCCGGCGCTTTCAGAATCAGCGAACAGAGCATTGGCGTCGTCGTGAGTGAGATGACGAGCGATACCAGAATGGCCATCGACAGGGTCAGTGCAAATTCGCGGAACAACCGGCCAAGCAGGCCGCCCATCAGCAGAATCGGGGTGAAGACGGCGATAAGCGAAATGCTGATCGAAAGGACCGTGAAGCCGACTTCGCTGGCGCCGCGCAATGCCGCCTGGAACCGCGGCACGCCCGCCTCGACATAGCGGGTGATATTCTCCAGCACGACGATCGCGTCGTCGACGACAAAGCCCGTCGCGATTGTCAACGCCATCAGCGACAGATTGTCGAGGCTGAACCCCATCAGATACATGGCGCCGAATGTACCGATGATCGAGACCGGGACGGCCACCGCCGGAATCACCGCCGCGCGGGGATTGCCAAGGAAGATGAAAACGATGAGGGTGACGAGAGCGACCGCGATGACGAGCGTGCGCTCGGTGTCGTGCAACGAGGCGCGGATGGTCAGGCTGCGGTCGGACGCGAAGATGAGCTTGATGTCGTGCGGCATCGCCGCTTCGAGTGCCGGCAGCTCCGCCTTCACCCGATCGACCGTATTGATGATGTTCGCGCCCGGCTGGCGGAAGAGGATCACGAGTACGGACGGCTGGCCGTTGGCGAGGCCTTCGTTGCGCAGGTCTTCGACCGAATCGACGACCTCGCCGAGGTCGGAGAGGTGGATGGCATTGCCGTTGCGATATCCGACGATCAGTGGCTGGTAATCCGCGGCTTTTGTCGCCTGATCGTTGGTGTAGATCTGATAATGGACGCCGTTGTCCTCAATTGCGCCCTTTGGGCTGTTGGCATTGGCAGAGGCCAGCGCGGCGCGGATGTCCTCGAGCCCAACGCCATAGTTGAACAAAGCGGTCGGGTTGAGTTCGACGCGCACCGCGGGCAGGGCGGCACCGCCGATCATCACCTGGCCGATGCCCTTGAGCTGAGAAAGCCTCTGCTGCAGGACGTTGCTGGCAGCGTCATAAAGCTGGCCGCGTGAAAGCGTGTTCGAGGTCAGCGCGAGGATCAGGATCGGCGCGTCGGCCGGGTTGATCTTGCGGTAGATCGGATTGGTACGCAGCGCCGCCGGCAGATCGGCACGCGCGGCGTTGATCGCCGCCTGTACGTCGCGGGCGGCGCCGTCGATGTCCCGGTTCAGGTTGAATTGCAGGGTGATCCGCGTCTGGCCGAGACCGCTTGCCGAAGACATTTCAGTCACGTCGGCGATTTGGCCGAGGTGGCGTTCCAGCGGCTCGGCGACGCTCGTTGCAACCGTGTTGGGGCTTGCGCCGGGGAGCTGTGCTTGCACGGCGATCGTCGGAAAATCGACCTGCGGCAGCGGCGAGACCGGTAATTTCGTAAAGCCCAAGGCGCCGGCGATGAAAATGCCGGCGGTAAGCAGTGTCGTGGCCACCGGCCGCCGGATGAAGGGCGACGAGAGGCTCATTCACCGGCCTCGCGCGGCGTCAGCCTGGCGCCGCCAGCGGCGGGTGAAAAGCGGCGCGCCAAACGATCGAAATAAAGATAGATCACCGGCGTCGAAAAGAGCGTCAGCACCTGGCTGAAGATGAGACCGCCGACGATGGCGACGCCGAGCGGCCGGCGTAATTCGGAGCCGGTACCGGTTCCGAGCATCAGCGGCAGAGCGCCCAGAATGGCGGCCATGGTCGTCATCAAGATTGGCCGGAAACGCAGAAGGCAAGCCTGGTAGATCGCCTCTTGCGGCGGCAGGCCTTGATCACGCTCCGCGTCGAGGGCGAAATCGACCATCATGATTGCATTCTTCTTGACGATGCCGATTAGCAGAATGATGCCGATGATCGCGATCACGTCGAGATCGTCACCAGCGATGATCAGCGACAGCAGTGCGCCGACACCGGCCGAGGGCAGGGTGGAGAGGATCGTGATCGGATGGATGAAGCTCTCGTAGAGGACGCCAAGGACGATATACATCGTCACGATGGCGGCGACGATGAGCATGACTTCATTGCCGAGCGAAGCGCCGAAGGCTGCCGCGCTGCCCTGCATGACGGTGACGAAACTCGGTGGCAGGCCGATATCCTTTTTCGCCTGCTCGATGGCTTCGACCGCCGCGCCGAGCGAGGCGCCCGGCGCCACGTCGTAGGAAATATCTGTCGCCGGAAATTGGCCGAAATGGGTGATTTGCAGCGGCCCTGGCCGCTCGCTGACATGGACAATGGCGGAAAGCGGCACCTGTCCGTTTGTCGAGGAGGTCGAGGACGGCAGATAGAAGGAATTGAGCGCGCTCAGCGCGTGCTGCAGGTCGGGCGACGTCTCCATGATGACGCGGTATTGGTTCGACTGCGTATAGATCGTCGAGACGATGCGCTGGCCGAAAGCGTCGTAGAGGATATTGTCAACGGTTGCCGGCGTGATGCCGAAGCGGCTGGCGGTCTGCCGATCGATGGTAATGTCGAGCGCGCGGCCCTGCTGGGCCATGTCGCTCGCTACATTCGTGATCTGCGGCAGGGTCGACAGCTTGGCGACGAGGCGCGGGATCCATGTCTGGAGCTGGCTGCCGTCGGCATTTTCGACAAGGAAATGATATTGCGCGCGGCTAACGGTGGAATCGATCGTCAGATCTTGCACGGGTTGCATGTAAATCTGAATGCCGGAGACGGCCCGGGCCTCGTGGCGCAGCCGCCGGATGATGTCGCTGACCGTTGCGGAGCGCTCGTCCCGCGGCTTCAGGTTGATGAGATAGCGGCCGCTGTTCAGCGTCATATTCGTGCCGTCGACACCGATGAACGAGCTGAGGCTGACCACATCTTGGTCCTTCAGCAACACGTCGGCGAGCGCCTGCTGCCTTTCCGCCATGGCCGCAAAGGAAATCGTCTGGTTCGCCTCGGTGATCGCCTGGATCATGCCGGTGTCCTGCACCGGGAAGAAGCCTTTCGGGATCGTGATGTAGAGAAGGACGGTCACGACCAGCGTGGCGATGGCGATCAGCAGCGTCAGCGGCTGGTGATCCAGGACGACGCGCAGCGCCCGCCCATATTGATTGATGATCCACTGGAAGCCGTGGTCCGCCGCGACCGCCCAACGGCTGCGCTCCGCTTCAGGCTGATGCTTTAGAAGCTTGGCGCAGAGCATCGGCACCAACGTCAGCGACACAAAGGCGGAGATGATGATCGTCGCGGTAAGCGTGATCGCAAACTCGTGGAACAGGCGGCCGACGACCTCGCCCATGAAGAGCAGCGGGATGAGCACCGCGATCAGCGAGACGGTCAACGAAATGATGGTGAAGCCGATCTGCGCCGAACCTTCGAGCGCGGCTTGCAGCGGCGCCTCGCCGCCTTCGACATAGCGGGCGATGTTCTCGATCATCACGATCGCGTCGTCGACGACAAAGCCGGTCGAGATCGTCAGCGCCATCAGCGACAGGTTATCGAGACTGAAGCCGAGAAGATACATCACGACCAGCGTGCCGACGAGCGACAGCGGAACGGACAGGCTCGGAATGATCGTCGCCGGCAGGTTGCGCAGGAAAACGAAGATGACGAGAACGACCAGCACGATCGCGAGCCCGAGCTCAAATTCGACATCGGCGACCGAGGCGCGGATCGTATTCGTCCGATCGCTGAGGATCGAGATGTTCAGCGCCGAAGGCAGGCTTGCCTCCACCTGCGGCAGAAGCTTCTTGATCCCGTCCACCACCTGAATGACGTTCGCGCCAGGCTGGCGCTGAATGTTGAGCAGGATCGCCGGCGTCTTGTTCGCCCAGGCGGCGATCTTGGTGTTTTCCGGGCCGCGGATTGTCGTTGCGATATCCGACATGCGGACTGGATTGCCGTTGCGATAGGCGACGACGACATTATCGAACTGATGCGTGTCGGTGATCTGATCGTTGGCGTCGATCGTCGAGGATTGCGCGGCGCCGTCAAAACTGCCCTTCGGCGCGTTGACGTTCATGTTGCCGATCGTCGTGCGTATGTCGTCGATGTTCAGACCGTAAGCGGCGAGCGCGCGCGGATTGAATTGCACGCGGATCGCCGGCCGGTTGCCGCCGCTGATACTGACAAGGCCGACGCCTGGCTCCTGCGAAATCTTCTGGGCAAGCCGGGTCTCGACGATGTCCTCGACCGATGTGAGGGGTAGCGTTTGTGACGTGATGGCGATGGTGAGGATCGGCGCATCGGCGGGGTTCACTTTCGCGTAGACCGGCGGCGTCGGCAGGTCGCTCGGCAAAAGATTAGAGCCGGCATTGATTGCAGCCTGGACTTCCTGCTCGGCGACATCGAGGCTGAGATCGAGGTCGAATTGCAAGGTGATGATCGAGGCGCCGGCCGAACTCGCCGAAGTCATCTGATTGAGGCCGGGCATTTCGCCGAGCTGGCGTTCGAGCGGTGCGGTGACCGAGGAGGTCATCACTTCCGGGCTTGCCCCGGGGTAGAAGGTTTGCACCTGGATCGTCGGATAATCGACTTCGGGCAACGCCGACAAAGGCAGGAAGTGATAGGCGAAAGCGCCGGCGAGCAGGATCGCCAGCATCAGCAAGGATGTGGCAACCGGCCGCAGAATGAATGTCTGCGACGGATTCATGCCCGCTCCGCTTTGCGATCAGAGATCACTGGGGATTCTGTTGCTGGTGATTGCGATGGTGATGGCCGGCCGCACCCGCCGGCGGCGTGCCTGCCTGACCTGGCGGCGCCATGTCGCTCGGTCCCGCCGCCGCGCCTTGTTGGGCCGGCGCCGTGCCGGGAATGACGATACGGGCGCCATCGCTCAGCCGGTCGGTGCCGTCGGTCACGACGCGATCGCCCGGCTTGAGGCCAGAGACGATCTGCACCATGCCGCTTTCGCTGGGGCCAAGCGTCACCTTATGCACGGAAACCGTATTGTTAGGATTGATGAGATAGACATAAGTGCCGGGGGCACCGCGCTGGATCGCCGGCACCGGCGCGGTGACGACATTCTGCAGCGTGCGTACGAGCACCTGCACGTTGACGAATTGGTTGGGGAAGAGCGACTCGTCGGCGTTCGGAAACTCGGCGCGGAACTTCACCATGCCCGTGGTCGTGTCGATCTGATTGTCGAGCACCGTCACGGTTCCGGTACCCAATTGATGCACGTTGGCGCGATCATAGACGGTGGCGCTCAGCGGCCCGATCTTCATCTGCGCCATGACGTCGGGGATCTGGTCCTCCGGCAGCGAGAAGATCACCGAGATCGGCTGCAATTGCGTCACGACGGCGAGGCCGTTGGTGTCCGAGGTTTGAACGTAATTGCCCGGATCGACGAGGCGGAGGCCGACACGCCCCGTCACCGGCGAGACGATATGGCAATAAGCGATATTGAGTTTTTGCTGCGCGATTAGGGACTGATCCGTCAATACGGATCCCTGATTCTGCTTGACGATATAGGCTTGGTCCTCGGCCTGCTGGCGGGCGATCGAATTCTGCGCGACGAGGGTCTGGTAGCGCACAAGATCGGTCTGCGCCTGTTCGAGCAGACCCTGATCATGTGCCAATTGGCCTTCGTATTGCTGGGCCAGCAATTGATACGGCCGGTCGTCGATCTGGGCGAGCAGATCGCCCTTTTTGACGTGCTGGCCCTCCTTGAAGGCGACTTCCATGAGCTGGCCGTTGATCTGCGTGCGCACCGTAATCGTTGCGAGCGGCGTCACCGTGCCGAGGCCGGCGTAAATGATTTTGATATTGCCGGTGCCGACGGTCGCCTCGCCGACCGATTGCGGCGGCCCGCCCAAATGGCCACGCCCTGCATGCTGCGTCGGGGCCGGCGCGAAGACGCGGTAGGTGTAATAGCCGACGCCGCCGATGACGATGAGGCCGATCAGGAAACCGAGAACCGAGCCGCGGCGGCGCTTGGCTTTTTGTGCTGGCTCGGTTTGACCAGGCGGCGCCGGCGCCACGGCAGGCTCGATCGGCGGAAGCTCATTTTTTCGCGCCGAGGGCTCGGGTTCGCCGGGCTTTGCCGCCGGCCTGGGAGCCGGCTCGGGTGGAAAGGCGTCGCCGGAACGGCGTCGACGCTCGTCGACCTTTTCGTCCATATGCTTTTCGTCCATTCCGTTTGTCCAAGCGATCGGCACCCCGCCCCGGCGCAGACCGCCACTGGAAAATCAGCTTGAAAACGCCTTAACCACTATCCATGAGCTCGCAAAACGGGGCCGCCCAAGTCTTGCCGGAGCGGCGTTTCGCGGAGGGGATGTCGCCCTCCCGCCGGCATGTTCGCAGGCGCACAATAAACTCTTCTTATATATCCAAATCCGCGCCGCCGCCGAAAAAGGCAAATTACTTCTTGGTGAGATTTTCGGCTTGTCCGCTCGTTTTTCTAGAGTGGCGGCGTGAACGTCGGCACTTTCGAGAGGCCCGAAAGGCTCGGCAATTGCGACGCATCCCAGCCACCGCCTAAGGCCTCAATCAAGGCGACGCTGGCGATGAACAGGTTCTGCCGGGTCGTCAGCAAGTTCTCCTCGGCCTGGAGCTGCGTCGCCTCGCCCGTGACGACCGTGGTGAAAGGAACAGTGCCGGCCTGGTACTGGTTCAGATCGATCTGTACGGCCTCCCGCGCCGCCTTCACCGTTTCGACCTGTTTGGCCGCTTCCCGGGTCCAAATCCGCAAGGCCGCAAGCTCGTTTTCGACCTGCTCGAAAGCGGTCAGAACCGTCTGCCGGTAGCTCGCGACATTTTGCGCATAGGTCGCCCGTGCCGCGGCGAGATTTGCGGCGAGGAGGCCGCCGTCGAAGATCGTTTGCGTCGCAGAGCCGGCGACCGACCAGGCTTCTGCCGCGGCCGTGATCGGCAAGGGCGTGAGGCCGAGGTAGCCGAAAGAACCGGTGAGGTTGATGGTGGGATAGAAATTGGCGACGGCGACGCCGATCAGCGCATTTTCCTGCTGCAATTGCCGCTCCGCCGCCGCAATGTCTGGGCGTCGCTCCAAGAGCAGCGATGGTACGGTCGAAGGGATATGCGGCGGATAGGGCGCAAGCTCGACCGGGGAAAGCGAAAGATCCGCCGGAGGCCGGCCGATCAAAATGGCGATTGAATGCTCGAACTGAGCTCGCGCGACGCCGACATCGATCGCTTGAGCCTCGGTCTGCAGGAGCTGCGTCTGCGCCGTGATGACATCGGCCTTCGAAACAGTGCCGGCCTTATATTGATTCTCGGTGATCTGCAGCGTCTTCTTGAACGCGACGACCGTGCGATCGAGCAGCGCTTTGAGCGAATCCTCCGCACGTAGATCGAAATAAGCCGTGGCGAGCGCGGCCTGCTCGGACAATTTCGCATTCTGCAGATCGGCGGCGCTGACCTGCGCCGCGGCCGCTTGGCTCTCGACCTGGCGGCGGATGCGGCCCCAAACATCGAGGTCCCAGGTTGCGTTGGCGACGGGATTGTACGTCGCGAGCGTCGTTGTGCGGCCAACGACGGAGCCGCTCGAGAAGGTGGCCACGCCTTGGTGCTGGTCGGTTGCCGTATAGCTCGTGGAGACGGTCGGAAAATAATTGGCCTGTGCCTGACGGATGACCGCGACGGCCGTGTGATAGGCCTCGAGCGCCTGTTTGACGCTTTGGTTGGAAATCTCGACCTGGCTCAGAAGCGACGCGAGCTTGGCGTCGTGATAGACCGCCCACCATTCGCCGCGATCAAGTGCATCGCTCGGATCGACGATCTTCCAGCCTTTGGCCTCCTTGAAATGCGGCGAGATCGGCGCGGCCGGCCGCACGTAGTCGGGGCCCATAGTGCAGCCGCCGAGGGCCGCCGCAGCGAGGCAGGCGATGGCCAAGCCGATGCAAGGCAAGCGATAGGGCGAGAGCCAGTCCAAAGGTTGAAACTCATTGACGCGACGAGGACGACGAAAGCGCTGTTCCGCCCAGGCCCGCGGCAGCCTTCCTCCTTCGCATTCATCGCGACAGACTGACAAGACGGGTTCCAGATTGGCACGGCGGTCAGAACCGCCGCGGCCAAACTAGCAGACGAATTCCGCTTATTTTTCAAATGCATGTGATTGTTCTGTTTTTGCAACGGCGCACAGGAGATATAGGGCGGTCCGATCAAGGCTGCGCGAGGCCGCGGAATGAGGCCGTCTCGAATCCACCTGGCCGCTTGACCGACCAAGGTCGCGCGTACAAAGGGGAGCGCCGGTTTCTGCGACCGCGTCAGTCGTCAGTCTGCTCAGCCAGTCTCAGAGGAAATTCGTCATGAAATATCGTCTCCTTTTCTGCGCTTCGGTTTTGATCGGCGCCACCGCGCCGCTTGCCGCTGACCCGCAGATGCCTGTGGTCGCCGGTACGCTGAAGATTGAAAACGCCTTCACCCGGCCTACGCTCGGCGGCGCGACGGTGGCGGTCGGCTATATGACGATCGTCAACACGGGCACGGTCGCGGACACGCTTCTGTCGGTCACCTCGGACGTTTCGGCGACCACTGAAATCCATGAATCGAAGATGGTGGGTGGCGTGATGGAGATGGATGAACTGCCGAAAGGGCTCGCGATCCCGGCCGGGGGTACGGTTGCCTTCAAGCCCGGCAGCTATCATCTGATGTTCGTTGGCTTGAAACAGGCGGTGAAACCCGGCGCCGCGATCCATGCAACGCTCGCCTTTGCCAAGGCCGGCAGAATAGCCGTTACTTTCCCCGCGGCCGACAGCTTCGGCGCCATGGCGCCGAGCGGCATGGATCCGAACAATATGAACGGCATGAAGATGCAATGATGCGGCTTATGCCGCGCCTCACGCCAGTTCGCGCCGTCGGCCTGCGCCAACGCGCTTTGGCTCTTAAGTCCGCGGGCGCTTGCGCACGAGATTAAGACGAAAGCCGAGCATGTCTGCGACTTTCGAGGCCGTCATCAGGCCCACCGGATTGATGTCGCTCAAGGCTGAGAGGAGGACCTGTCGCGGGAGTCCGATCCGGCGCGATAGGCTGTCAATGCCAGCGCCCCGCGCCATGATCCGCAGGGCATAAGTAATCTCGCCGGGGTCGCCATTGTCGCATTTTGCAAGGAGGTAGTCCTCGATTTTGTCGAGGTCGTCGAATTTGCGCTCCTTGCGTGCGACGAAATCCATGAGGAATTCCTATTCGTCGTGCAGGCGGCGGCGCCGTCTGGCGAGCCGCATTCACGGAAACAGCAACGTCTCAGCGGAGCACTCGATTCCTTGGGCGCGAAGCGCATCGAGAACTGGACGAAGATGGTTTTGCGGGATGCGACCACCGGTCCCGCCCTTCTCCTTCGGACGCGCCCAATTCGAAACGCGCGTCCTGTGACACCCGCAAATCCTTGCCACCGCCGTCGGGCCGCCGAGAGCAGAAATGACTGACTTTGCTGGTTCCATTCTTATTTGTGTAGCTATAATAGCTACATAAGTCAAGCGCGTTGTGATTTTAGCCACATACGTAGCGAAAAGCGCACGGTATGGTTCGCCCATGGATCAATGGGTGCGCAAGGCTCTACAACATTCCGGCATGAAGCAGGCTGAGCTCGCCCGGCGCATGACTGATTTGCTCGGCCGGTCGATCGATCGTGCGGCGGTCAATAAAATGACGATCCCCGGCGGCCGCCATCTCGCCGCCGACGAAATGATCGCGATCGGCAAGATCACGGATTTTCCCTTGCCTAATGCGCGCCCCGAGACGTCTCCCATGGCGATCCTTGTCGGTTACGTCGGATCCGGCGCCGAAATGACATTGTTCGCCGCGGCGCGCGACGATCTGGAGCGCGTCCAAATGACGGACGGTCAAACCGAAAATACCGTGGCAGTGGAGGTCAGGAGCAAATCGCTTGGCGACGTCTTTGATCGTTGGCTGATCTATTATGAACAGACCAAACTGCCGCCGACGCCCGATCTGCTTGATCAGCTTTGTGTCTGTGGGCTCGCCGACGGTCGCACCCTGATCAAGAAGCTAAAGCGCGGAAGCGTTGAAGCGCGCTACACGCTGTTGTCCAATTTCGAGCCGCCTATTTACGATGTCGCGCTTGAATGGGCGACGCGGGTCAAAATGATGCGACCGCGCTGAGCGCCCGGTGCTTACAGTCGAGATTGTATGATGATCACTTCTCAAGCGCCTGCCATGGAAGTGGGAGAGCCTCACGGCACCGCCACTGCTTGGATAGGCCCGCGCGCACGCTCGATCTGAATGCGTCAAAAGTCCTGTATCACCGCTGCGCTGACGGTTGTCGAAGCAACGCCGGCGAACATTGCCGAGCTTGCGTCATATGCGACGCGTTTTCTTTCGATAGAACCATCAGAGCGTGAACATCCTCGACGAGCACGCCGTTCGCGCGTGGTGATTGCATAGGCACAGCACAGTCTGCTCGCGTTGTATCAGCGATCAAACGACAAGCTCCAGTTAAGCATTACAAGAAGTCGCAAAGTCTTGGCGGCCGAGTCCCCAATTCGCCATAAATCCTTGCCCCAATGTTGGCACACTAAAAAGAGCGCGACCTTGTTGAACAGGGCGCATTGTTTGACTCTTTATAAAGAGGGAGCGGGTGTTGTGCGTGTTTTAGCGAAAATAACGTTTCTGCTATTCACTCTCGCCTGCACCCTCATGATCAGTGCCGCAAGCTATGCCGGATGGCGTGATCACGGTCCCTCTATTCACGACCGCATCAACGATGGAGTCGTTACCGTCCTTTCAGGCAATCGCGACGGCGATTCGCTCGGCATCGTTTATGATTTGTCAGAAGTTCTCGACGACGGCGACAATCTGCGTGTGCTCCCCGTCGTCGGCAGAGGCAGCGCGCAAAACGTCAAAGACGTGCTGGTGCTTTCCGGCATAGACATGGGCATTACCCATTCGAATCTTCTCAATCATTTCGCCAAGACTGGCGAGCTTGGCGATATCAAGAATCGCATCACTTATATTGCTAAGCTCTTCAACGAAGAGATGCATGTCATCGCCGGCAAGACTGTCAATTCGCTCAACGACCTTAACGGCCAATCGGTCAATTTCGGCGAGACCGGAAGCGGCACGCAGCTCACCTCCGAGCTCGTCTTTCAGGCGCTCGGAATCAAAGTCAAAGAAGTCAATATGGGCCAGGCGGACGCGATAAGGGCGATTGCGGACGGGCGCATCGCCGCCACGATATTAATCACCGGGAGGCCATCGGATTTCGTCAGAACTTTGAGCCGCAACGACGGTCTGAAGCTGATCCCGATCCCGTTCAGCGCGCCGCTCGTCAACGATTATTATCCGGCGACTCTCTCGCACGCCGACTATCCCAACCTGATCGGCGACAATGAGCATGTCGATACGGTCGCGAATTGCGCCGTTCTCATCGCCTTCAATTGGGCGAGGGGATCAAGCCGTTATTTGAAGGTCGCGAAATTCGTTGATGCTTTCTTCAATCATTTCGATGAGTTTCGAAGGCCGCCGCGAAAGCCAAAATGGATGGACGTCAATTTCGCTGCCACCTTGGAAGGTTGGCATCGCTTCCCGGCCGCGCAGGAATGGATCGATGCGGCAAACGCTCAACAGGCCGCGCATCGACAAGAGGCAATGCAGCAGGACTTCGACCATTTCGTTGAAAGCCGCGGCGACGCCGCCGGCGTAAAGACGAACGCCGAGCGCGAGGCGCTGTTTCGCGAATTTCTCAAATGGAAGGATGCACACGCCCAATAGCTAAGCTCGGGGGCGTCGGCCGGAGGCGTTCATGAACCGATACGAGTCAGTTCCGAAATTGGGCGCCGCGGACGTACGCCCTCGGAATCAGCATTTGGTGCGCCGCGCGCTCTGGATTTGCATCGGAACCGTCGCCTTGGCCAGCCTAGCAAGCACGGCACTGTATTTCTCGCAAGCCGGCGTGACGACGAAGGCGCAACTTCCGGCATGGGGGGTCATCGTCTCGCTTGGCAACAGCGGCCAAGTGAAAGCGAGCAGTCCGGGCAGGACCGCCGCCGCCCAAGCCAACGGCGTCATACCGGCCAAGATCGAACCATCGGCTCTTCCGGCCGCACCGCCGATCTCGCTCGTCCAGGCAGCAACCCTCGTCGACAAGGCGGATGTGGATCTGGAGCCGACGCCGGAGAAAGACCGGGTGGCGGATCGCCTGCCGACGCTCTCCATTGCTCCGGTCGTCGACGCAAAAGCGGATCATTCGACGCCGTTATCGCTTGCGGTCAATGCCGACGGGACGCTTCCGGATCATTGCCAGATCGTTATTCGCGGCCTTCCCGCGTCGACGCGCTTATCCGCCGGGCAGGCCGATCAAGCCGGCGATTGGCGCCTGGCGCCCACCGATCTCGGCGGCCTGACGATTACGCCGAACGGTGCGGCGGGTGTGCGCCATGAACTGACGATCGAACTCAGAGGATCCGACGGGCGCGTCGCGAACAGCGTCCACACTGTTTTGGAGATAACGGCTCCATCCGAGGCGGCGGACAACCAGGCCACGCCGCCGCGCCCGGCCGCGAGTGCGCAAGATATTCAGGCCTGGATGAGCCATGGCCGCACGCTGGAGCGGGTCGGCTATCTCGCCGGCGCCCGGCTCTTCTTCCGGCGCGTCGCCGAAGCGGGCGTAGCGGAGGGCGCCCGCGCGATGGCGGAAACGTATGATCCTGCGGAATTCGCCAAGCTCGGCGTGCACGGCATGACGCCGGACGCAGCTCTCGCGCAAAAATGGTATGGGCGTGCGAAAGCGCTCGAAATTCGGCCGGGCGCGGCAGAGGCCGCTCAATCGCCATGAAATGGCGCCCATTCGAAACCATCGAAGCCTGAGACGCCGGCAGAACGCGAGGTCACGATTTAACGAGACTGCGCGGTACGGTTGACATTCGCGTCCGATTTCTCGATATTCGCGCTGGACGTGCAAAATCCACGGCCCGGTTGGTAGTCCGGGCGGCCTATACGCTCGTTCAGGCCCACCGCCCGGCAGATTGGGTGACCCGGCCTCCAGCGCGTCCTTTCCGCCAACAGGAAAGGTGCGTCCAATGAAGCTCAATCACGTCAATCTCACCAGTTTCGACATTGCAGCCGACCAGGCGATGTTCGAGCGCTATTTCGGTTTGCGCTGCCTTGCTGTCCGCGGCAGGGGGCTGGCTGTGATGGAAGACGAACACGGCATGGTCCTCGTCCTCAACAACTTTCCACGCAAGCGCGGCGACTTCGCCTATCCCGTGGATTCCGATGTGATGCATATCGGTTTCATTCAGGAGACACGCGAAGCCGTCGATGCGATTCATGCTCGCCTTGCTGCTGACGGCTGGGGCGCGCCGGCGCCGCGCAATTACCATGGCGCCTGGACCTTTTACTTCAAGGCGAAGGGCGGCTATTTCATCGAGGTGTCGTCGCCGACGCTCATCGATCGAATCGGAACAGGCGATCAAGAGCCCGCGTCGCACGTGAGCGCCGCTTCGCGGGCGCGTACAGCATGATCATCGGGCGTCAGCCGGGCGAGCTGTGCCGCGATTGTTTATTGATTGAGCGACCTCAGACCGCTGACGTACGGACTGCCGCGAAGATAAAATCGCAGCAGGCGATCCGCATCGCGTGAAATGCCGATCCTCATGCTCTGTCCGATTTCGCCGACTTTTCGGTCGCCACGTGCGAGCCATAACGGCCCTCTGCGGCAAAGATCACACCCGTCGAGCTCTGCATCAATCCGCAGCGCTGCGGCGAGCCTTCCCGGTCCGCGCGCCAAATCGCGCAAGCGCTCGATACCGCGATTGATACGCATGATAGGGATGCCTTCGCGCGGCTCGAGCGCCCTGATCAAGACGCCCGCGCCGACCCCCGGCACCTCGCTTGAGACATTGAGCATAAAGGAGGTTCCGTAGGCGAGATAGACATAGGCGTGGCCGCGCTTGAGAAAGAGCGATCGATTGCGCTTCGTCATCCCGCGGAACGCATGCCCGGCGGCATCGCCGATGATATAGGCCTCGGTTTCAACAATGGTGCCGCTGACGATGCCTTCGGGCAGTTCCCGCACCAATATCGTGCCAATGAGATAGTGTGCGAGCGACGCGGTATCGAGCGGCAGCGCCCGGCGAGAGAGCGGCACGTGGAAACTCTTGCGGCGTTCGGGTTTCAGGAGATCCTCTCGACCCATTGCGCGCGCGACGGTCCCGGTTCGAACGGATCGGCGAAATATTGTGTCTCGCGGGCGACCTTGGCCTCGACGAACTCCATGATGCTCACGGTGTAAGAGGGAAGCCCGTCATAGGTCAGGACGAACTCGCTGACCCAGAGATTGCCCGAGCCGACGATCCGCTGAACGGTGAAGCGCTTTCGATTAGGTTGCGCAGTGCGGGACGCTTGAATCTTCCAGCGCCCGCGGATGCGCTCGCCCGATTGCGGATATTCGAGCACGGCGTCGTCGCGGTAGATCTGGTGCTCAGCTTCGAAATCGTTTGCATCGGACGCGGCCCAATGGCGAT
>NZ_CANSHK010000030.1:0-42232 GCF_947646745.1 uncultured Methylovirgula sp.
ATGCCGCGACGCGCCGCCTCCGCGTTGGCCTTCCGGCAAGCTGGCGGATCGCGAACAAGCCTGGCACCTGGGAGAAGATCGCGACGAACGATATCGGCGTGATCTGGCCCCCTGGCCGTGCGCCGATCGTGGTAACGGCCTATCTCGGCGAAGCGCCCGGTTCGGTCGAAAGTCAGGAAGCTATTCTGGCGGATGTCGCCCGGATCGTCGCGGCCGCGGCATAGATGCATCATTCATTAGCGAACACGAAGACAATAGGCTGGCGGAGGGAGCGGGATTCGAACCCGCGATACGGTTTCCCGTATACACACTTTCCAGGCGTGCGCCTTCAACCACTCGGCCACCCCTCCATCGTCTCGCTGCAGCGGGTGGCTCCGCCAATCGATCACGATTGGCGCGCACTATAATCGGCCGCAACCCCAGCGCAAGCGATCCTTCAAGCGCGCCGTGAGCTGCATAATTCCGGCCCATTCACCCCCTATTGGCCAATAGACGCCGCCACGCCGCCGTGCCAAATAACGGCCGTCCGCGCTTCGGGTCTGCCGATGTTTCGCTTCGTCCTTCGCCTCCTGGGATTGGTGCTGCTCGCCGGCGCCTTCGCCGCGCTCGTCGTCGACGGCACGCGCAGCATTGCCGGCGGTGCGCTGGCGCTGACGCCCCTCGGCCAGACGCTGGCCTGGCTGTCGCCGCAGAAATTTGCCGCGCTGAAGCCGCAGGTTGAAGCGCACGTGCCGCATTTCGTCTGGGATCCGCTGATCGTCCATCTGCTGACCGCGCCGACCTGGATCGTCGCCGGCGCGCTCGGCGCCCTCGTCCTACTCATCACGCAGAGACGGCGGCCGAAGATCGGCTATTCCAACCGCGAAGAGAGGTAACGAAGGGCGGCCCTTTTGCGTAGAGAGGAACGGGCGTTGCTTCCGGCCTGAAGCCGCCCCATCTCAACAACAAGAATAAGAACGGAGGTTTTCATGTTCTCATTCGGCAAGCCCCTGACCCTCCCCACCGCCGCCGAAGCCCTGCCCGGCCGTCCCTACCCGCTGCCGACCGCGGAGACGCATTTCGTCCTCGGCCACGCGTTGAAGCCGCCGTTCCCGCACGGGATCGAGATCGCCATTTTCGGCCTCGGCTGCTTCTGGGGCGCCGAGCGCAAGTTCTGGCAGCTCGGCAAGGGGATTTTCACGACCGCGGTCGGCTATGCCGGCGGCGCGACGCCCAACCCGACCTATGAGGACGTGTGCTCCGGCAAGACCGGCCATGCCGAGGTCGTGCTTGTCGCCTATGATCCGAAAGAGATCAGCTACGCGACGCTGCTCAAGACCTTTTGGGAATCGCACAATCCGACTCAGGGGATGCGCCAGGGCAATGACGTCGGCACGCAATATCGCTCGGTGATTTATGTGACGAATGCGGCGCAGCGGGCCGCCGCCGAAGCCTCCAAGGCAAGCTATGGCGAAGCCTTGAAAGCGCAGGGCCTCGGCCCGATCACGACCGAAATCCATGAGGCGAGCCCGTTCTATTATGCCGAGGATTATCATCAGCAATATCTGGCGAAGAATCCGCATGGCTATTGCGGTCTTGGCGGCACCGGCGTCGCCTGCCAGATCGGGACCGGCGTCGCGGCTTAGAGCGTTTTCGAGCGAAGTGGAAACCGGTTCGCGTGAAGAAAACGCGTCACAACAAAAAGCTGGAGCCTTGGTTCTGATTCTATCGGAATCGAAAAGGCTCTAGCCGGCGCGCGATGCCTTACTTGTCCTCGAAAGCCGTTTCGCGCAGGGCGTTGAGCTCCTGCGCGAAACCATGCAGCCGCTTTTCCAGCAAGCGGCGCAGGCGCTCGGCGCTGCGCGGCGATTCGACGAGCGCCCGCTGGAACAAGCTTCGCGAAATCTGCAACACGCCCGAGGGCTCGCAGGCAATTGCGGTCGCCGGGCGGCGCGTCGGCGCGATCAGCGCCATCTCGCCGATCAAGGTCGGCGGCCGGAGGATTTTTTCGCTGCGCTCCTCGCCGGCGGGTTCGAGCGCGACGGAGCCGGAGCGCAGAAAATAGCCGCCATCCGACGGCTCGTCGCGGCGGAAAAGCACCTCGCCGCTGCGCAGAATGCGTTGCCCCGCCGACAGCGCGATAAAGCGCAGCGCCTCCGATTCGAGCACGGCGAAAATCGGATGGCGGGTCAGGTCGTGCAGATCGTCGTCGCGGGCCATGCGCTCACACGCTGATTACGGGACGAGCTTATAGCCGCCCGCCTCGGTGATCAAAAGCTGCGATTTGGCGGGGTCGCGCTCGATCTTCTGGCGCAGCCGATAGATATGCGTCTCGAGCGTATGGGTCGTGACATTGGAATTATAACCCCAGACTTCCTTGAGAAGGACATCGCGGGTGACGACCGACTGACGGGCGCGATAGAGAAAGCGCAGGATCGCCGTTTCCTTTTCGGTGAGGCGCAGCTTGCTGCCCTTTTCGTTGATGAGATGTTTCGAGCCGGGCTGGAAGGTGAAGGGCCCGATGCGGAACAGCGCGTCGTCGCTCGCCTCATGCTGGCGCAGATGAACGCGCATGCGCGCCAGCAGCACCGAGAAGCGGAAGGGCTTCGTCACATAATCATTGGCGCCGGCTTCCAATCCATCGACCGTGTCGGCCTCGGAATCATGTCCGGTCAGCATGATGATCGGATTTTTGAATCCTTCGCCGCGCAATTGCCGCACCGCGGCGCGACCGTCCATGTCGGGCAGGCCGACATCCATGATGACGAGATCCGGCGCCGCCTCGCGCGCCACAATGAGCGCCGCGGCGGCCGTCGCGGCATGGACGGGTTCGAATTCAGCATGCAGCGCGAGCTGCTCGACGAGTTCGCCGCGAAGCTCCTCGTCATCATCCGCAATCAAAATCTTGCGAACCTGCGTCATGGCTGGTCCTATGGTTTCGTGCCGCATCGGCGACACTCAGATGTCAAATTCTCGTGACGACCCTACCGAAACAGCACCCGCCCGGTTCGCCGAAATCCGCAAAACCGCGCAAAACCCCCGGCCAGCCGAAGGGCGGATTGCCTTTACGCCGGATCGTCGCGACGGCGCTGCCGCGTTTCTCGCCCGAGAGGCCGCTCCGCGGGCGCCTGCAGATCGGCCAGACGACGATTGTCTGTGCCATCGGCGCAGCCGGGATCGGCCACCGCAAGCGCGAAGGCGACCATGCTTCGCCTGCCGGGCATTTTCGGCTGATTGAAGGCTTTTTCAAGCCGTTAATCGGCCGCCGGCCGCGCGCGTCCCTGCCAATGTTCCCGATTAACCGAACGCTCGGCTGGTGCGACGACGTCAAGTCCGCCAATTACAATCGGCTGATTCGCCTGCCGTCGCCGGCGCGCCATGAAACCCTTTGGCGCGACGACGGCCTTTATGATCTCGTCGTCGTGCTTGATTACAATCTCCATCCACGCCGCAAAGGCGCCGGCAGCGCCATCTTCCTGCATTGCGCGCGGCCGGATTTTGCGCCGACCGAAGGCTGCATCGCGCTCCGGCAAGACGACCTGCGCAAGCTTCTGCCGCGCCTTGCGCGCAAGGCTGTCCTGATTGTGAAACGATAGTTCGGAGAGACAATGATGACATCTCAGCCGCGCTCAGGCTTGCGGGAATGGCTCACGAAATTGTCGGCCCTTGGGCTTTTCTGCGCGATGCCGATCGGCATCGTTCACGCTTCGCCTGCTTCGGCGCCGCGCGCCTATTGTGCCAAAGTCGTCAACGATGACCGTGTCCGCCCCGTGCCGTCCTCGCTGGGTCCTGCGATCAAGCGGCTGTTCAACATCGGCGGCGCTTATGCTTTGCAGACGACAAGTTATCGCTGCGCCGATGGCAAGGTCATGCTCTGCAATGTCGGCGCCAATCTGGCGTGCGGCAAAGCCAATCTCAGCAAGAGCCTGCCCGGCGCGACAGCCTGGTGCAAAGACAATCCCAATTCCGATTTCATTCCGATGGCGGCGACCGGCCACGACACGATCTACGCTTGGCGCTGCGCCAACGGCATCGCCGTCACCGGAGCGTCGATCAGCCAAGTCGATGCCCGCGGCTTCTTCGTCGACAATTGGAAACGCTTGCCGTGACGCCGCGCATGGCTGGAAGCAATTCGGCTGTCACATTCCCCGCGCAGACTGAAGCTGCAAACGGGGAGACCTTCAATGAGCATTCTCGGCAGCATCGTTTCAGCCATTCTCCATCATGGCGGCACGTCCACGACGCCCGCAACGCCATCGGCTGCGCCCACGCCGGCCGCGCCCGAGGCGGCGCCGGCTGAGCCTTCACCAAGCGAACCCGCGACAACAGCCTCGGCTCCCGCCCCCGCTGCGCCAAGCGCCCCCATCGATGTCGATGCCGTGCTGACGCAACGTGCCGCAACCCATCACGAGCATCTCGACTGGAAACATTCGATCGTCGATCTTTTGAAAGCGCTCGATCTCGACAGCAGCCTTGCCGCGCGCAAGCAACTGGCCACGGAGCTGCATTACAGCGGCGACGAGGACGACACGGCCGCGATGAACATCTGGCTGCACAAGGAAGTCATCGCCGAGCTCGAAAAGAACGGCGGCAAAGTGCCGGAAGATTTGAGGCACTGAGGCCTTAAGCACGCATCAGGCGCGGAGCTGATCCGCGCATCCAAGCGGGCGATCGCGATAGTGTCTGAATGGCCGGGCCAAGCCCGGCCATAACGCGTGCGAAGGTTCACCGCCCCCCGAAGATCGCGCTGCCGATGCGCACATGCGTCGCGCCAAGCTCGATGGCGATCTCGAAATCGCTGCTCATGCCCATTGAGAGAATGTTGATGGCGTTGCGGGCGGCGATCTTGTTGAGCAGCGCGAAATGCGGCGCGGCCTGCTCATCGAACGGCGGAATGCACATCAGGCCGGAAATATCGAGGTTGAGATCGTCGCGGCAAAAGCCGATGAAGTCGTCCGCCTGCTCGGGCAGAATGCCGGCCTTCTGCGGCTCGGCGCCGGTATTCACCTGCACGTAGAGTTTGGGCGCGCGGCGCGCGGGATGAGGAAAAGTGGACTCCGGTTTTCCACCCGCATCCCGCGCCTGATCGAGCAAAGCGATCTCTTTTGAAAGAGCCATCGCGATCTTTTCGCGATCGACCGTCTCGATCACATCGAAGAATTGCACCGCTTCGCGCGCCTTGTTGGATTGCAATGGCCCGATGAGATGCAGTTCGAGGCCCGGGGTCTCGGCGCGCAGCGCCGGCCATTTGGCGATCGCCTCCTGCACCCGGTTTTCGCCGAAGACGCGCTCGCCCGCGGCGATCACCGGCCGGATCGCCTCGGCGCCGAAGGTCTTCGACACGCAGACGAGCGTGACCGCACCCGGCGCGCGGCCCGCATCGGATGCCGCCCGGGCCATCCGCTGGCGGATGTCCTGAAGCCGCGCGACGGCGCCATCAGACTCCCGCTTTTCCGCCGCCGTCATGCCGCTCTCCTTCCGCCATGCCGATCATTGACCCGTCCCGCCAATAATGCTGAGTATCGGCCGCCTCAATCCTAAGACTTTCAATCGCATCGGATTGATTGCGAAAACCGCTTCGCGGATTTCGTCCGATGCTCTAACCCCCTGATAGCATGGACACGGCGCGCTACAACGCTCACGAAGCCGAACCGAAATGGCAGCAGACCTGGGACGCGGCGGAAACCTTCCGCACCCGCAATGAAGATCCGCGGCCGAAATACTACGTCCTCGAAATGTTCCCCTATCCGTCCGGCCGGATCCATATGGGGCATGTCCGCAATTATACGATGGGCGACGTCATCGCGCGTTTCATGCGGGCCAAGGGTTATAACGTTCTCCATCCGATGGGCTGGGACGCTTTCGGCCTGCCGGCGGAAAATGCCGCCGCCCAGAACAAGACGCATCCGGCGCAATGGACCTATGCCAATATCGCGGCGATGCGGGCGCAGCTCAAATCCATGGGCCTGTCGCTCGACTGGTCGCGCGAGATCGCGACCTGCGACCCGGCCTATTACAAGCATCAGCAGAAGCTGTTTCTCGATTTCCTCGCCGCCGGCCTCGTCGACCGCAAGAAGTCGCGCGTCAATTGGGACCCGGTCGATCATACGGTGCTCGCCAATGAGCAGGTGATCGACGGCCGCGGCTGGCGCTCCGGCGCCCCCGTCGAGCAGCGCGAACTGACGCAATGGTTCCTGAAGATCTCTGCCGCCGCCGATGATCTCCTCGCGGCGCTCGATGATCTGCCGCGCTGGCCGGAAAAAGTCCGGCTGATGCAGAAGAATTGGATCGGCCGTTCCGAAGGCCTGCATCTGCGCTTTGCGCTGGCGCCGACGGAGAAGGTCGCGGCGCGCGAGATCGATGTTTATACGACGCGGCCGGACACGCTCTTCGGCGCCAAATTCATCGCGCTGGCGCCGGACCATCCGCTGGCCGCGGCGGTCGCCGAACAGGATCCGGCTTTGCGGCAGTTCATCGCCGAATGCCAGCGCGGCGGCACGTCCGAAGCCGCCATCGAGACGGCGGAGAAGAAGGGCTATGATACCGGCCTGCGCGTGCGCCATCCCTTCGATGCCGATTGGCTGCTGCCGGTCTACGTCGCCAATTTCGTGCTGATGGATTACGGCACCGGCGCCATCTTCGGCTGCCCAGCGCATGACCAGCGCGATCTCGACTTCGCCAATGCCTATGGCCTCGGCAATACACCGGTGGTCTGTCCGCCCGGCGCAGATCCGGCGAGCTTCACCATCACCGACAAGGCCTATGACGGCGACGGCACGCTGATTCATTCGCGCTTCCTCGATGGGCTGACGATCGAGGCAGCCAAGGAGGAGGTCGCCAAACGGCTCGAAGCCGCGACGCTCGGCACAGCGCCGGTCGGCCAACGACAGATCAATTACCGGCTGCGTGATTGGGGCATTTCGCGGCAGCGCTATTGGGGCTGCCCGATCCCGATCATCCATTGCGAAAAATGCGGCGCCGTGCCGGTGCCGGCCGCCGACCTGCCGGTCGAGTTGCCGCAGGATGTCACCTTCGACCAGCCGGGCAATCCGCTCGAGCGTCATCCGACCTGGAAGCATGTCGCCTGCCCGAGCTGTGGCGGCGCGGCGCGGCGTGAGACGGACACGATGGATACGTTCGTCGATTCGTCCTGGTATTTCCTGCGCTTCACCGATCCCTGGGACAAGGCGGCGCCGACCGACGAGGCCATGGTGCGCAAATGGCTGCCGGTCGATCAATATATCGGCGGCATCGAGCACGCGATTTTGCATCTGCTCTATTCCCGCTTCTTTACCCGCGCCATGCAGCAGACCGGCCATGCCGATGCCCTGAAGGAGCCCTTCGCGGGCCTCTTCACCCAGGGCATGGTGGTGCATGAGACCTATCGCGATGCCGACGGCGCCTGGGTCGCACCGTCGGAAATCAGAATCGACCTGACCCCGGAAGGCCGCCAGGCGACGCGGCTCGACACCGGTGCGCCCGTCGAAATCGGCCCGATCGAGAAAATGTCGAAGTCGAAACGCAATACGATCGACCCGGACGAGATCATCGAAACCTATGGCGCCGACACGGCGCGCTGGGTGGTCCTGTCCGATTCGCCGCCGGAAGGCGATGTGATCTGGACCGACGCCGGCGTCCAGGGCGCCGCCAAATTCGTCCAGCGTGCGTGGCGTCTGGTCGATGAACTCGCGGGCCTCGCCGCCCTGCCCGGTGCGGCCGCACCCGCCGAGTTCGCCCCCGCCGCCGTCGAAATCCGCAAGGCGGCGCACGCGGCTCTGGTGAAGGTCGAGGAAGATATCCTGCGGCTGCGCTTCAACCGCGCCGTCGCCCAGCTCTACGATCTCGCCAATAAGCTTTCCGCCGCGGTCGGAGCCATCGAAAGCCCGGATGTCGGCACCGACCTGCGCTATGCCTTCCGCGAGGCGGCGGACATTTTTGTGCAACTATTTGCGCCGATGATGCCGCATCTGGCGGAGGAAAGCTGGGCCCGGCTCGGCCACGCGACTTTGGTTGCCGAGGTGCCATGGCCCATTGCCGACCGCAGCCTGATCGTTGAAAATACGATCGTCCTGCCGGTGCAGGTGAACGGCAAGAAGCGGGCGGACCTCGCCATTGCGCGCGACGCCGATGCGGCCGCGATCGAAAAGGCCACTTTGGCGCTCGAAGGGGTTCAGAAGGCGCTGGAAGGCAAGGCGGTGAAGAAGGTGATCATCGTTCCGCAAAGGATCGTCAATGTCGTTGCCTGATTTGTCGTCGCCGAATTTGCGTGCCGCCGCGCTGCTCGTCGGTCTGCTGCCGCTGCTTGGGCTCGGCGGCTGCATCGAAAGCGTGCGGCCGCTTTATGGCTCGGGTAGTTTTTTGGCGAACGGCGCCCAGGCCGAGAAAATGCAGTCGGTCGCGGTCGACGAGATCGCCGGCCGCCTCGGGCATTATCTGGGCGACGACCTCAAGCTCAATCTCAACGGCACCGGGGCGCCGACCGAGCCGCAATATCATCTCATCATAACCCTGGCCGAAGGCACGGAGACGCCGCTGATCGACACGGTCGAAGGCCTCGCCACCTCGGCCACGATCGTGACGACGGCGAATTTCCGCCTCGTCCCGGTCGGCAACGGCAAGGTCTTTGTCGGCAAGGCCTATGTCGCGGCAAGCTACGACCGCAACATCAACCGCTTCGCCAATGTGCGCGCCGCACGCGATGCGGAAATCCGCGACGCGCGGCGGCTTGCCGATGAAATCACCACCCAAGTCGCTGCCGAACTCGCCACACATTCCTGATGGTTGCGGTCAAAAGCGGCGAAGCCGATCGTTTCATCGCCAAGCCGCCGCCGAACATTTTTCTTTATCTGATCTTCGGTACGGACGCCGGCCTCGTCGCGGAGCGCGCGCAAAAGATCATCGCGCGCAGCGTCGATGATACGAAGGACCCGTTCCAATTCCTGCGCATCTCCGGCGACGAACTTGCCGCCGATCCGTTGCGGCTCGCCGACGAAGCCAATACGATCCCCATGTTCGGCGGCCGCCGCGCCATCGCCATCGATGCGATGGGCAAGAATTTTGTCGCCGCCCTCGAGCCCGTGCTGGCGAAGCCGCCGCTCGATTGCACCATCGTCATCGAAGCCGGCGCGCTGAAACGCGACGCACCGCTGCGCAAGCTCTGCGAGTCGGATTCCCGCGCTGCGGCGATCGAATGTTATCCCGATAGTGCCAAAGATGTGGCGCAGCTCATCGACACCGAATTGCGCGCCGACGGCATCGGCATCGATGCTGAGGCGAAGACGCTGCTTGTTTCGCTCCTGGGCGAGGACCGGCTGACCACGCGGTCGGAAATCGCCAAGCTCGCCCTCTATGCGCGCGGCGCCGGAACGGTGACGATCGATCATGTCGCGGCGATCGTCGCCGACGCATCGAGTGTCGCGCTCGATGCGGCGATCGACGGTGCCTTCGACGGCGACCTCCTCGCCGTCGAGAAAACCGCCGAACGGGTCTTCTCGGAAGGCGGCGATTACAATGCTTTGCTCGGCGCCGCCTTGCGTCATGCGACGGCGCTGCACCGGGCGCGGCTCGATGCCGAATCGGGCCGCGGCGGCGGGGGCGGTTTCGGCTTTCGCCGCAGCGCCGCCTTCGACCGGCATCTCCGCGCCTGGCCGTCGGAACGCTTGGCACGGACGATCGCGGCGCTCAACCAGGCGATCGGCAAGGCCCGCCGCGATCCGCGTCTCGCCGATCAGATCGCCTTGCGTGCGCTCTGGACGATCGCACTCAGCGCCAAACGCAAGGCCGGGTAATCAGCGCTTCAATCGCCGCACCAGATCGTCGAGCTGTTCGAGACTCTTGTAGCGGATGCGCAATTCGCCCGTCTCGCCGTGCGCGGCGATCGAAACGACGAGGCCCAGCGCATCGCCGAGCTCTTTTTCCAAAGCCCGCGTATCGGCATCTTTGTCGTCGTCGCTTTTGGCCCTCGCCCGTGCCTCGGCTTTCTGCGTCAACTTCTCGACATCACGCACCGACAGCCCCTGCGCGACGATGCGCGAGGCGATCTCGTCGGCATCGGCGCGGGTCAGGAGTGCGCGCGCATGACCGGCCGAGAGCTGGCCTTCGGCAAGGAGACGCTTGGTCTTCTCTGGTAGTTTCAGCAGCCGCAAAGTATTGGTGACGTGGCTGCGGCTTTTGCCGATGACTTTGGCAAGATCAGCCTGTGTATAGCCATAGTCATTTTCAAGCTGCTGATAGCCGAGCGCCTCTTCGAGCGCATTGAGATCGGCGCGCTGCACGTTCTCGATGATGGCGAGTTCGAGCGCCTGCTTGTCGTCGGCCTCGACCAGAATCACCGGCACGTCATGCAGCCCGACGCGTTGCGCGGCGCGCCAGCGCCGCTCGCCGGCGATGATCTCATAAGCGTCGGCCTGCCCCGGCACGGTGCGCGCGAGGATCGGCTGGATAATGCCCTTCTCGCGGATCGAGGCGACAAGATCCTCAAGCTCCGCGTCGTTGAAATCCTTGCGCGGATTGCGCGGATTGGGCCGCAGAAACGCGAGCGCGATCTTCTTCTGCCCGCGCGAGCGCGCCACCGCTGCATTCTCTTCGCCGGCATCGCCGATCAGGGCGGCCAGTCCGCGCCCGAGCCGCGGCCGGTGTTCGTCTGCCATAGTCGCTGCCTTCATCTCCGCCTTCACTTTTCGCCGGGCATCAGACGTTCGAATCGCTCGGCGCTTTTAAAGCTTTCTCACCGCATCGGATTTGTCCGAAACCCGCTTCGCACGTTTCGCTCCAATGCTCTAAGCCGCGACGCCGCGCAATTGCCGTTCGCGCTGGATCACTTCCGATGCCAGCCGCAGATAGGCCTGGCTGCCGGCGCATTTGAGATCGTAGAGAAGCACCGGCTTGCCATAGGACGGGGCTTCCGAAATCCGCACATTGCGCGGGATGACCGTCTCATAGACCTTGTCGCCCATGAAGCCGCGCACATCGGCGGCGACTTGGGTCGCGAGATTGTTGCGCGGGTCATACATGGTCAGGACGATGCCGTGGATCGTGAGGTCCGCGTTCAACGTCTGCTTCACTTTCTCGACCGTCGAAAGCAATTGCGACAGGCCTTCGAGTGCGAAAAATTCGCATTGCAGCGGCACCACGACACTGTCGCTCGCCGCCAGGGCATTGATAGTGAGGAGATTGAGCGACGGCGGGCAATCGATGAGAACATAAGTGAAACGATTGGCCTCAGGCAGGGTCGCCTGCTCGTCGGCAAAAGCTTTGACCGCGTTCCGCAGCCGGTGGGCGCGGTCCTTCTCCGCGGCGATTTCCAGTTCGACGCCGAGCAGGTCGAGGGTCGAGGGCGCGATCGAGAGCCGTGGCACGGCGGTGGCCTGAATGGCGGCCTTCAGCGGCTCTTCGCCGATCATCACGTCGAAGGTCGAAACACTGCGGTTCTTGCGGTCGATGCCAAGACCGGTCGAGGCATTGCCCTGCGGATCGAGATCGATGATCAGCACCCGCTCGCCGATCGCGGCGAGAGCCGTGCCAAGGTTGATCGCCGTCGTCGTTTTGCCGACGCCGCCTTTTTGATTCGCCAGGACCAACACGCGAAGATCGGGAGAATAAGCCACACGCCGTCTCCGAAACCCGATTGTCTGCGCAACCATGCGACGATCTCTAAAGGTCTGTTTTAGAAGATTTTTCGCGCGGTACGCCAAAAACTCATCCGCGCCGCGCCGCGGTCCTCGGCGCCGCCTCGTCGAAGACGAGCAGGACGCGACTGACCGGCGCAGTAACGCTTGATTTTGCTATGATGCGGTATCGGCCCGCTACGGACAAGGCTTTGACCTCGTCTTCGGCCCATTGTCCCTTGAGAAAAACGCCGATGGCGCCTTCGGCGAGCCATTTTTCGGCATAGGCAATGAGGGTCGGCAGCGGCGCGAGGGCGCGGGCACTGACCGCCTCGATCGAGTCACCAATATGGTTAACAATATCTTCGATCCGGCCGTTGTGGATCACGGCCGGCGCCGATGTTTCACGTGAAACCTCGCGCAGGAAGGCGCATTTGCGCTGATCCGATTCGATGAGATGCACCCTTGCGCCGGGCGTCTCGGCCAGCCGGATTGCGGTGACGAGGCCGGGAAAGCCGCCGCCCGAGCCGAGATCCGCCCAGACTTTCGCTTCAGGCACGGCCGCTTGGACTTGCAGCGAATCGGCAATGTGGCGGGTCCAGAGCTGCGGCAAAGTCGACGCGCTGACGAGATTGATGGTCTTCTGCCATTTGCGCAGCAGCGCGGCATAGATGTCGAGGCGGCGGACAGTCTCGGACGGGAGCGGAAAGAGGGTCAGCGCCGCGTCGCGGTCGGCGTCACTCGGCAAACGCCTGGCTCCGCGCCGGCTGGCGTCTGAGTTGCGATTTGGCGTGCGCTGCGAGCAGGATGAGCGCAGCCGGGGTGATCCCCTCGATCCGCCCCGCCTGCCCCAAAGTCTGCGGCTTGATGGCAATCAGCTTGTCGCGGAGTTCTGCCGAGAGACCGGAAATCGCGCGGTAATCGAGGCTTTCCGGGAGGCGCAAAGCCTCGTCGCGGCGAAAGCCCGCAATGTCCGCGGCCTGCCGCTCCAAATAGACGGCATATTTGGCATCGATCTCGACCTGCGCTGCGCTTGTCGGGTCAACGGCGCCGAGCTCTGGCCAGATCGCGCGCAGCGCCGCGAAGTCGACGCCCGGGAAGCCGAGCAGGTCGAAGGCCGATCGCCGGATGCCATCCTGATTGATCTTGAGACCGTGGCGCGCCGCTTCATTCGGCGTCAGCGCCAGGGCCGAGAGCCGCGCCCGCGCTTCATCCAACGCGGCCTTCTTGGCGGTGAACGCCCGCGCCCGCTCCGCACCCACGGCGCCAAGTGCGATACCCTTGCCGGTCAGCCGTTGGTCGGCATTGTCGGCACGCAGCGTCAGCCGGTATTCGGCGCGCGAGGTGAACATGCGATAGGGCTCGGTGACGCCGCGGGTCACGAGATCGTCGATCATCACGCCGAGATAGGCCTCGGAGCGGTCGAAACCGATCGCGCCGCTGCCGCCCGCCTTGGCCGCCGCGTTCAGCCCGGCGACAAGGCCTTGCGCCGCCGCTTCCTCATAGCCGGTTGTCCCGTTGATCTGGCCGGCGAGAAAAAGGCCAGCGACGCGCTTCGTCTCAAGCGCCGGGCTGAGTTCGCGCGGATCGATAAAATCATATTCGATCGCATAGCCCGGCTGCAGCATCCGCACCTGCGCCAGACCCGGAATGGTGCGCAGGAAGGCATCCTGCAGGGCGGCGGGCAGCGCTGTCGAAATCCCATTCGGATAGATTGTCGGATCGTCGCGGCCTTCCGGCTCGAGAAAAATCTGGTGCGCCTCGCGATCAGCAAAGCGCATGACCTTGTCCTCGATTGAGGGACAATAGCGCGGGCCGCGCCCGGAGATGGCGCCAGAATAGACCGGGGAATAGCCGATATTGGCGCGGATCAGATCGTGCCCGGCCTGCGTCGTGCGGGTGATGAAGCAATCGACCTGGGCGGTCTTGATCGCCGGCGTCAGGAAGGAAAAGGGTTCGGGTTCGTCGTCTCCCGGCTGGGGCTCAAGCTGAGCCCAATCGATCGTCGTTCCGTCGAGGCGGGGCGGTGTCCCGGTCTTCAGACGGCCGAGAGCGAAGCCATGCGCCAGCAGGCTCGCCGAAAGCCTTTGCGCCGGCGGTTCGCCGACCCTGCCGGCCGGAATCCGCTCGTCGCCGATATGGATCATGCCGCGGAGAAATGTGCCGGTCGTGAGCACCAAAGCGCCAGTGGCGAGGACACGGCCATCGGCCAGCGCCAGCGCTGCGACCCGTCCGGCCGCCGTTAGAATTTCCGCGGCTTCGGCCTCGACGACGGTGAGACCTGCCACCGCCGAAAGCGCGGCCTGCATCGCCGCGCGATAAAGCGCGCGGTCCATTTGCGCGCGGGGGCCGCGCACCGCCGGCCCCTTGGCACGATTGAGGAGGCGGAAATGAATCCCGGCTTCGTCGGCGACGCGGCCCATCAGCCCGTCGAGGGCATCGACCTCGCGGACGAGGTGACCTTTGCCGAGCCCGCCGATCGCCGGATTGCAGGACATTGTGCCGATGCCGGCAAAGGCATGGGTGACGAGCGCGGTGCGCGCGCCCAGGCGCGCAGCGGCGGCCGCAGCCTCACAGCCGGCATGCCCCCCGCCCACAACGATGACATCAAACTCGTCCGTATTCACCCAGCTCACCCGAAATGTTTCACGTGAAACATATCATTTACCGACACAGAAGCGGGCGAAAATTTCGCCCAGCACGTCTTCGACCTCGATTCGCCCGATGAGACTTTCCAGGGCCTGAACGGCGGCGCGCAAATCTTCGCTGAGCAATTCGACTGGGCCATCGATCTCGGCTGCCGCCCGGTCGAGCGCCACGGCGGCGGCGGCAAAGGCGCGCCGGTGCCGTTCCCGCGTGATCAGACCGGATTCAGCCTGCCCGGCCACGTTGCGCGCAAAACCGCCCAGTCGCGCGATCAGCTGGTCGAGATTGGCGCCGGTCGTACTACTGAGCGCCAAAACGCCGGGCGGCACGGCGCCGTCAAGGTCGCTTTTGGTGCGGATCGCCCAAACCGGCACGGCCGCGGCGAAATCGGCCGGCGGCGATGCGCCCGTCTCGTCGAGCCAGAGAATGAGATCGGCCGCCGCGGCCCGCGCCTTGGTTCGCGCGACACCGATGCTTTCGACCGGATCGGCGGTTTCCCGCAGCCCGGCCGTATCGATCAAGACGAAAGCGAAGCCGGCAATATCGAGATGCACCTCGATCGCATCACGCGTCGTGCCAGGGATCGGCGAGACGATCGCCGCCTCGCGCCGGGCAAGCGCATTGAGCAGCGTCGATTTGCCGGCATTGGGCGGGCCGGCGATCACCAAGGTCAGCCCGTCGCGGATGATCTCCCCGGCGCGGCCCTGGGCCAGCGCGGCCGCAAGATCGGCCCGCACCGGCGCCATGACAGCAGCCAGCGCTTGGCGGGCCAGCGGCGCGACGTCGGCTTCATCGGCAAAGTCGATTTCGGCCGCAAGCAAAGCCGCAGCTTCGAGCAGAGCCGCACGCCAGGCTTCGACTTTTTGACGCAAGGCCCCGCGCGTCTGCCGGAGCGCCTGGCGGCGCTGCATTTGCGTTTCGGCCTCGATGAGATCGGCGAGGCCTTCGACTTCGGTCAGGTCGAGCTTGCCATTCTCGAAGGCGCAACGGGTGAATTCGCCTGCCTCGGCCGGCCGGGTCGCCGGGAAGCGTGCCAGGGCCGCGAGCATGGCGGCGACCACTGCCGGGCCGCCATGCAGATGAAATTCGGCGCAATCCTCGCCGGTAAAGCTCGCTGGCGCCGGGAACACGAGGCAAAGACCGCGGTCGATCGCCTCGCCTGTCGCCGGATCGCAAAATGTCGCTAGCATCGCCTTGCGCGGCGGCATCTCTTTCCCGACAATCGCCGCGACGATCTTTGGAACGCGCGGCCCCGACAGGCGTAGAACCGCGACAGCCGCCCGCCCGGCACCGGAGGCGAGCGCATAGATCGTCTCCGCCTCGCGCCCTATGCTCATCTCAAGGCTCCGCCATGTTCAATGAACTCGCCCATGCCGCCAGTCCCTATTTGCTGCAACATAAGGATAATCCGGTCCATTGGCGGCTCTGGGGGCCGGCGGCGCTTGCCGAAGCCGAAGCGGCCAACAAGCCGATCCTGCTGTCTGTCGGCTATGCCGCCTGCCATTGGTGCCATGTCATGGCGCATGAAAGCTTCGAGGATCCGGAAACCGCCGCGGTCATGAACGAGCTTTTCGTGAACATCAAGGTCGATCGCGAAGAGCGCCCCGACATCGATCACATCTATATGCAGGCGCTGCATGCCTTCGGCGAACAGGGTGGCTGGCCGATGACGATGTTCCTGACGCCGCGCGGCGAGCCGTTCTGGGGCGGCACCTATTTTCCCAAGGACGCACGCTACGGCCGCCCGGCCTTCGTCACCGTCCTGCGTAGCGTCGCCAGGGCTTTTCGTGACGAGCAAGGTAAAATTACCGAGAACGCCGAGGCTGTGCGGCGGGCGCTTGGGCCGATGGAGCCGGCGCCGGCCGGGGCAGCGCCGCTGAGCCTTGCTCTCGCCGATGCGCTGGCGCCGAAGCTCGCGCTTTATGTCGATCCGGTCGATGGCGGTTTGCGCGGCGCGCCGAAATTTCCCAATCCCGCGATCTTCGAATTTTTGTGGCGCGTCGGCGCCAGGCTTACCGATAAGCCCTATCGCGACCTCGTCCGTCTGACGCTGACCAAAATGTCGGAGGGCGGCATCTACGATCATCTCGGCGGCGGCTATGCGCGCTATTCGACCGACGACCGCTGGCTCGTGCCGCATTTCGAAAAAATGCTCTATGACAATGCGCAGATTCTCGAACTGCTGGCGCTCGCCTGGCGCCGCTTCGGCGATGGCCTCTTCAAACGGCGTGCTTATGAGACCGTCGGCTGGCTCGAACGCGAGATGATTCGCGGCGGCTTTTGCGCCTCGCTCGATGCCGACAGCGAGGGCGTTGAAGGCAAATTCTATGTCTGGACCTGGCAGGAGATTGCCGCCGTTCTCGGCGAGGACGACGCTGCGTTCTTCGGCACCTTTTATGACGCGACACGCGCCGGCAATTGGTCCGAAGGCGGCCATCGCGTCACGATTCTCAACCGGCTGCCCTTGAAGGCGCCGCCGACGCCGGAAGAAGAAGCCCGCCTCGCGCCCTTGCGGCAGAAGCTTTTCGCCGCGCGCGAACAGCGCGTGCATCCCGGCCTCGACGACAAGATCATGGCCGATTGGAACGGGCTGACGATTGCGGCGCTTGTCAATGCCGCGACCGTTTTCGGCGAGCCGCGCTGGATCGGGCTTGCTGCCCGTGCCTATCATTATGTCGTTGCGCATCTGCAGTTCGAAGACGCCGATGGTGCGCGGCGGCTGGCGCATAGCGCGCGTGGCGGAATCGTGGTGAAGCCCGGCCTTGCCCTCGACCATGCGGCGATGGCGCGCGCGGCCCTCGCCCTGTACGAGGCGCGGCATAGGAGCGGCGCGGCACTTGCGCCTTACGATTATCTTGCCGACGCTATGGCCTGGGCCGAGACCATCGCGCGGCATCACATCGAGCCGGAAACCGGGCTTGTCGCCATGGCCGCGGATGATGCGAACGACATTATCATTCGGCTTGCGCCGACCGCGGATGATGCGATCCCCAACGCGCATTCCGTCACGCTCGGCGTATTGGTGCGGCTCGCGGCGGCGACCGGCGCGGCGAAATGGCGCCAGCGCGCCGATGCGCTTTTTGCCGCCGTGACGCCGGCGGTGAACGCCAATCCGATCGGTCATGTCGGCATTTTGAATGCGCTCGATCTTTATTTGCGCGGCCGCGAAATCGTCATCGCCGGGCGTGAACGCCAGGCGCTTTACGAGGCAGCGCTCGCGGCGCCGTTCGATACCCGCATGGTCCTCGATCTCGATGCCGCCGAAGCCCTGCCGCCCGACCACCCGGCTGAAGGCCAAATCGCCGCCGCCGGGACGGCGGCGGCCTTCGTCTGCTGCGCCGGCGTGTGCTCGCTGCCGGTTCATGATATGGCCGGGCTCAGCGCTTTGCTCGCGTCATGATCAGGCGCGAAAAGGCGCGGCGATTCTCGGCTCGGCCGATCGGCCAATCATTCGGGGGCTTCGATGACGCAGAACGAAAAATCGCTGACCCAGAGCGAAGTGCCGCCGGGTGAAGAGCCGGTCATCCGCTCCATCGCCATGCCGGCGGACACCAATCCGTATGGCGATATTTTCGGCGGCTGGCTGATGTCGCAGATGGATCTCGCCGCCAGCAATGTCGCCTCGCGCGTAGCCCGCGGCCGGGCTTCGACGGTGCGCGTCGAGGCGATGAATTTTCTGCGGCCGGTGCGCGTCGGCGATGTGGTCAGTCTCTACGGCCGGCTCGTCGGGCGCGGCCGCACTTCGATGAAGATCGAAGTCGAAGCCTGGCGGCGGGCGCGCGACAGCGAGGAAACGGTGAAGGTGACCGAAGCGATCTTCACCTTCGTCGCCATTGACCACGAGACGCGCCGGCCGCGGCCTCTGCCGGACGAGTAAAGTCCGGCCGCGAGGCGCGTTATGTATTCATCGATTCGAAGAAGCTGGCATTGCCTTTCGGCGTCTCGCGCAATTTGCCGAGCAGGAATTCGATCGCGTCGACCGTGCCCATCGGATTGAGGATGCGGCGGAGCACGTACATCTTCTTGAGGATGTCCGGCGGCACGAGCAGCTCTTCCTTGCGGGTGCCGGAGCGGGTGATGTCGATCGCCGGGAAGCTGCGCTTGTCGGCCACCTTGCGGTCGAGGATGATTTCCGAATTGCCCGTGCCTTTGAACTCTTCGAAGATCACTTCGTCCATGCGCGAGCCGGTGTCGATCAGCGCCGTCGCGATGATGGTCAGCGAGCCGCCTTCTTCGATGTTGCGCGCCGCGCCGAAGAAGCGCTTCGGGCGCTGCAAGGCATTGGCATCGACGCCGCCGGTCAAGACCTTGCCGGATGACGGGACGACGGTGTTATAGGCGCGGCCGAGACGCGTGATCGAATCGAGCAGGATCACGACATCGCGGCCATGCTCGACCAGGCGCTTGGCCTTTTCGATCACCATTTCGGCGACCTGGACATGGCGGACCGCCGGCTCGTCGAAGGTCGAGGAGATCACCTCGCCTTTCACCGAGCGCTGCATGTCGGTGACTTCTTCCGGCCGCTCGTCGATCAAGAGCACGATCAGATAGCATTCCGGATGATTGGCGGTGACCGACTGGGCGATGTTCTGCAGCAGCACCGTCTTGCCGGTGCGCGGCGGCGCGACGATCAAGGCGCGCTGGCCTTTGCCGATCGGCGCGACGATGTCGATGACGCGGGCGGAAAGGTCTTTCTTGGTCGGGTCTTCGATTTCGAGCTTCAGCCGTTCGTCAGGATAGAGCGGCGTCAGATTGTCGAAATGGACCTTGTGACGGATCTTCTCCGGGTCCTCGAAATTGATCGTGTTGACCTTGAGCAGCGCGAAATAGCGCTCGCCCTCTTTCGGGCTGCGGATCAGCCCCTCGACCGTGTCGCCGGTTCTGAGCCCGAAGCGGCGGATCTGCGATGGCGAGACATAAATGTCATCGGGCCCCGGCAGATAATTGGCGTCGGGCGAGCGGAGAAAGCCGAAGCCGTCCTGCAGCACTTCGATCACGCCTTCGCCGACGATCTCGATGTCGCGGCTGGCGAGTTGTTTCAAAATGGCGAACATCAATTCCTGCTTGCGCAGGATCGAAGCGTTTTCGACTTCGTGCTCTTCGGCGAAGGCGAGGAGCTCGGTGGGTGATTTCGATTTTAAATCTTGAAGCTTGATATCCCGCATCGGGATTTCTGTCCTTGGAAGGGCGCTTGCTGCGCGCGTCGGGTGGGAACGGCCTAATAGACCACGTCATCTGGGAAGGCAGGCCAACGCCTTATAATGGGCGCCTCAAGGGGCACGCCGACATATCGCCTGCGGGGGAAGAACTAAGAAATAGGGCCTTTCAACCTTTTTGACAACTGCGGCATGACGGCGGCGCGGCCTTCGCACAGAAATACCCCGGGAATCGGGTCCCAATCCGGCGGGAGCCGTTCAATATTTCGACGTGATCGGCGCCGGCGCGCCGCTCCAGTCGAATTTCCAATTCAACCCGGCGCGCACGGCGTGAAACGCCGCCCGTGTATGCGCCGCGCCCACGCCGGCGAGCGGCGTCGAAACCGAACCAAGGTCGGTATAGAGATATTCCGCTTTGGCCGTCAGATTGTGGGTGATCGCATATTCGACGCCGGCGCCCGCGGTCCAGCCGGTCCGCACGCCGCCTGCCGAAAAATTCGCCGTGCCGAGCGCGACATTGTCATGCACGTCGCCATAAGCGAAGCCGCCGGTGACGTAAGGCAGCACATTGCCGAAGGAAAGGCCGAGCCGAGCCCGGGCCGAGCCCCACCAATCAAGCCGGCTCGATCCGCTCGCGGGGCCTGCCGCCGTGGCCAGCGTGCCATAATCGCCGCGCAGGGTCGAACCTTGAAAATCGGTCTCGCCGCCGAAGACGACATTGGACGCCGGGAGCTGATAATTGAACCCTGCCTCGCCGCCGCCGACGAAACCGGCCGGATTGGTGCTGAGGCTGCCGAACGGGCCAAGGCTCACGCTTTCATGGCTGAAAGCGCCGCCTGCGGTCGCGCCGACGTAAAATCCGGTCCACGAAAAGACCGGCGGTGGCGGCGCATAGAGCGCCGGCCCCTTATCACTTGGCAAATCGGCTGCTTGCGCGGCCGCAGCCAGCGCAAACAAAGCCATCAATCCAAGGATGCCCGACCGAACCATCGTAAAAACCCGCACTTGCCAAGAAAGCCTAGCGGAAGCCCGGCCCCCTTGCACATTAATTGGCGTTCATGCGGTTAAAGGCCAAGAGCCGCGCGCCGAATGTGCGAAAAATCACCTAAATCCGAGAAAAACGCCGCCTTGCGCGCGAAACCGCGGCCGCTGTGTCATGCCTGCAACGAAAACCGGCGGCTTTCGCCGCCGGTCCCCGATGCGCCCCAAAACGTTTTTGATCTCAATATTTCGGCACGACCGGCGTCGGCGGCGTCAGCCATTCGAATTTCCAATTCACGCCGGCGCGGACGACATTCAACGTCGGATGCGAGGAATGATCGTTGGCGGGCGCAAAGGCGAATTCGCCCGGCGTCTGATAATATTGCCGGCCAAGATCGACGTGCAGGTATTCGGCCTTCACCGAGAGATTATGCGTGACTTGATATTCGATGCCGGCGCCGGCGGTCCAGCCGGTCTGCGTCGAACCGACTGAAAAATTGCCGAACGGATCGCCGCCCGGCCCGACGCGATATTGGTCGACATGACCGAAGGCGGCGCCGCCGGTCACGTAGGGCAGAATGTCGCCGAAGGCATAGCCGAAGCGGGCCCGCGCCGTCGCAAACCAGTCGAGCTTGGTATCATTGGGGATCGACCCGCCGCCGACCCCAAACGGGCTGTTATCGATGGCGCGCACCGTCGAGGCGTCGAAATCGCCTTCGACGCCGACGACATAATTCGTGGTCGGGAACTGATAATTGAACCCCGCCGTGCCGCCGCCAAGAAAGCCGCTCGACGACAGGCTCCCGGAATTATCGAGGATGCCGCGGCTGAAATGATTGTAGCGGACTTGATCGCCGCCGTAGCCGGCGTTCAAGCCGATATAAAATCCGGTCCAGGATGGCGGAGGTGGTGGCGGCGGCGCATAGACCGGCGGCCCTTTGGCGCTGGGGAGGTCGGCCGCCAAAGCGCTGCCCGCGCAGAGGACTGCAACGGCGCTCGACATGAGCAGGGCGCGAATCATCTCTCCCGAAAGGCCTCAAATAAAGCGATCTCAGGGGCATCTTTAGAGCAAATCCCCGGCCGGACAACGCCTTAACCAGCCGCGGCGTCGCTTTCCGAAGCGCTGTGTCCGCCCGGCGACAATGTTCCGTTCTATCCGCCGAATATTGCCGCTTTGTTCGCCACAGAAAAAGCCGGCGGGGAAACCGCCGGCGCAAAAGTCAGGCTTGCAGATGTTTTTTCTCAATATTTGGCCACGACCGGCGGAGGCGGAGGCGGCGGTTCGCCAAACTTATAGCTGAAGCCGACCTGAACCCGGTTGTCGGTCGCATTGTAATGGACCGTAATCGGCGTGGTCGTCAGCGTGGTGTAGGAGACGTCAAAGCCGCCGTAATTGGTGTAGCGATATTCGGCGCGCACCGACCAATTGTTGTCGATGGCATATTCGACGCCGCCGCCAACCGTCCAGCCGAGGCGGCCCGGATGGTGCGTTTCGCCGAAGCCGGTCGTCGTATTGAACAGGCTCGTTTCGAAACCGCCGAAGGCGCCGCCGCCGGTGGCATAGACCAGCACGCGATCGAATGCGACGCCGACACGGCCGCGGATCGATGCGTCGACCGGAGTGCGCTCGCGCGACAGAAGCACGAAGGCCGGCGCGATCAAGCTCGAGCCTTGATAGCTCGACCCGTTCACATCGCCTTCGAGACCGACGACGAATTGGTTGAATTGATAATTATAGCCGACATGGCCGCCGCCGACGACGCCCGAGGCGTTATGGCCAAAGGAGCGGAAGAAGGTCCCGCCGGGAACGAAGAGAGCGCCGACGATCGGCGGCACGACTTGCGTATAGCTCCCGTCGGTGGTCCCCCATTCATAGCCAACCTGGCCGCCGAGATAGACGCCGGTCCAAGAAAAGACCGGGGGCGGCGGCGTATAGACCGGTGGACCCTTGGTGGTGGGCAGATCGGCAGCCAATGCGGCCGATGCCAGGACGGCTGATGCGGCAGCCGCCAATATCGCCGAGCGAATCATCCTGCTCCCCCTTCCAAAAAATAAAAAATGCGTGAAGAGCATCATAATCTTCGGGACGGATGCGAAAAGCGGAGATTGCCTGGCGGGGCGCGTTTTCCGATGCGTGTAGCGGCCCAGACACACCATCCATCGGTTGTCGGGCTCGTGCGGCGCGCCGCAATGTCGATCTGCCAAAACAGACGGCCGGCAGTCTCCTGCCGGCCGCGAGCCTTCCGATCGGCTTGGGCCTCAGTACTTCGCCACCACCGGCGCCGGCGGCTCGAACATATCGAACCGATAGCTGAAGCCGGCCTGAACGCGATTATCCGTCGCGTGATAGCGCAATGTGACCGGAGCGTTCGTGTAAGTAAGGCTGTAGCGGCCATAATCGGTGTAGCGATATTCGCCGCGCACCGACCAATTGTTGTCGATGGCATATTCGACACCTCCGCCGACCGTCCAGCCGACGCGGCCAGTCGTCCTCGCATCGCTGGTCAAGGGCGTCACGACGCTTTCGCGGATCGAGCCGAAGGCGCCGCCGCCGGTGCCATAGATGAGCAGCCGGTCGAACGCCACGCCCACGCGGCCGCGGATCGAGCCGTCGACCGCAATGCGCTCGCCGAGCGAGGTGACGCCGATCAACTCGCTGCCATTATAGCCCGCGCCATTCACATCGCCTTCGACGCCGATGACGAATTGGCTGATTTGATAATTGTAGCCGACATGGCCGCCCCCGACGATGCCACGCTCGGTATAACCGGGAAAACCGCCCGTGAATGTGCCGGTGAAGGGGTTAAAAACCGAAAAGGATGTCTGGCCCCATTCGTAGCCGACCTGGCCGCCGACATAAGCCCCCGTCCAGGAAAAGACCGCCGGCGGCGGCGCATAGACGGGCGGGCCCTTGGTGCTCGGCAAATCCGCCGCAACCGCGACCGAACCGAGCGCAACCGATGAAACGGCTGCCAAAACAATGGATCGAACCATAATGCCCCCCTGAGGATATTCAACAACCTCGGGCCGACATTAACTTTGGCGAAGCGTGAGCGATACCGGATTCCCGAGCGCTGCAGCCGTTTCCCTACATCCGTGCCACATCCGTCACACGATTGAGGACTTGCGAATTACATCACGCCGCCCGGCTTGACCACCGCGAGAATGACGATCCCGATCAGCAGCAGCGTCGGGATCTCATTCAGGATGCGATAAAATTTCGCCGCATGCCTGTTGCGGTCGGCAGCGAAGCGACGGCGCATCGCGATCAGATAAAAATAGATCGCGGTCATGGCGAGAACCAGGACGAATTTCCAGTTCAGCCAGGCGGCGCGGAAAAATTGCCCTTTGATCGCGAGCGTCAAGCCGGTCGCATAAACGACGATGAGCGCCGGACGCATGATCGCGATCTCGAGCCGGCGCTCCATCACCTTGAACGTTTCCGATTGCGGCGAGCCTTTTTCGGCGCCTGCATGATAGACGAAGAGCCGCGGCAGATAGAGCATGCCGGCCATGAAGGCGATCACGGCAATGATGTGCAGTGCTTTGATCCAAAGATAGAATTGATCCACGTCAGGCCTCCCCCCGCAGCAGTGCCAATAGGGCTTCGACATTGTCGAGCGGCGTTTCCGGCACGATGCCGTGGCCGAGATTGAAAATATGCGGCCGCTGCCGGAATGCCGAAAGGATCTTGCCGCTCGCTTCGCGGAGCGCCGCACCGCCCGCCACCAAAGCCAAAGGATCGAGATTGCCTTGCAGGACCACGCCTTCGGGGATGAGCGCATTCGCGGCAGCGGGATCGACGGATGTATCGAGCCCCAGCGCATCGGCGCCGGTTTCGGCGGCATAAGTCGTCAACGCCAAGCCCGCGCCACGCGGGAAAGCTATGACCTTGGTTTGCGGGTGACGAAGCCGCACGGCGGCAATGATCCGCTTCACCGGCATCAGGCACCAGCGGGCAAATTCCGCCGGCGCCAGCGCGCCGGCCCAAGTGTCGAAAATCTGCACGCAATCGACGCCGGCCTCGATCTGGCGCGACAGATAAGCGACTGACCCATCGATCAGCCGTTCCATCAACGCGGCGAAAAGCTCCGGCTCGCGATAGGCAAACAGCCGCGCCGGCGCCTGGTCCGGCGTGCCGCGCCCGGCAATCATGTAACTTGCCACCGTCCATGGCGCGCCGCAAAAGCCGATCAGCGCCGTCGCTTTGGGCAAAGCCGCCTTCACCAGCCCGATCGCCTCAAAAACCGGCGCGAGATGGTCGAGATCGATCGTCTCGCGCAAAGCCTTCAGCTCCTGCGCACCGGCGATGGGCGCCAGCCGCGGCCCTTCGCCGCTTTCGAAATCGACCTTCTGCCCGAAGGCGTCAGGAACGACGAGAATGTCGCTGAAAATGATCGCCGCATCGAAATGAAACCGGCGGATCGGCTGCAGCGTCACGTCCGCCGCAAGCTTCGGTGTATAGCAAAGATCGAGGAAGGATCGCGCCTTGAGCCGCGTCTGGCGGTATTCGGTCAGATAGCGTCCGGCTTGGCGCATCAACCAGACGGGGGGCGGCGTCAAGGTTTCGCCGTTAAGCACGCGAAGCAGGGGCTTGTCAGCCGGCAGGATTTGAGCCGCCAATCTAAAATATCCTATCTAAAGACTCTTCTATTTTCTCTTTTCTTTGGTGCCGGATTAGGCTCGTTTTGGGTTTTTCACAATCCGCACCGGCGATCTTCGGCTATCCGCGATACCCACAGCCCGGCCGCCGGCGCCGATCGTTAATGATTTCTTAACGCCGCCAAGGCCTTCGCTGCGCCAGTCCGGGATTGTTCAAGCTTTATGAAATTATCGACAGACGCCGCCGCTCGCCGGCGATTTCATGCCCAGCCCTGCGGCTGTTGACAAAAAACCAGGCAGTGCGGGACATGTCCGCCGAAAGCGCGGACCGCGGCGGATTATCCCCATCGATTCACAGGTCATCGCGACGGATGTGGGCCTTGGCGCGCAACTACTTCCATCTGCATCTGATTTCCGACGCGACCGGCGAAACTTTGATTGCCGTAAGCCGGGCGGTCGTGGCGCAATATGATGCGATCGAATCGATCGAGCACCTTTATCCGTTCGTTCGCTCGGCGGCGCAGCTTGAGAAGGCGATTGCCGAGGTCGACGAGGCACCGGGCGTCGTGCTTTTCACTTTGGTCGACAAGGATCTTGCGCGCCGGCTCATTGCGGCCTGCCACGAACTCAATGTCCCGTGCCATTCGGTGCTGCAGCCGATCAGCGATCTTTTCCGCGCCTATCTCGGTTCGCCCGGCGCCGCCCGGCCGGGTGCGCAGCACATGCTCAACGCCTATTATTTCAACCGTGTCGAAGCCTTGAACTACACGATGCTGCACGACGACGGCCAGATGACCGACGATTACGAGGCCGCCGACGTCCTGCTGCTCGGCGTCAGTCGCACGTCGAAGACGCCGACGAGCATCTATCTCGCCAATCGCGGCATCAAGACCGCGAATATTCCGATCATTCCCAACGTTCCCCTGCCGAAATCGATCTTCAGTCTGAAGAAGCCCATGATCGTCGGCCTTATCACATCAGCCGAGCGGCTTGTTGCCGTGCGCCAGCAGAGGCTCGATTCGTCGCAGACACGGTTTGATTCGACCTATGTCGATCCGGTCGCGGTCAATGACGAGGTCGTGCAGTCGCGCCGGCTTTTCGCGCATTACGGCTGGCCGGTGATCGATGTCACGCGCCGTTCGATCGAGGAGACTTCGGCTGCGATCATCAATCTTTATAAGGCGCACCGGGCCAAGCTCGGCCTCATCGAGCAGCCGCGATGAGTGACCTCTGGCTTGGCGAAGCGCCGCTCATTCTGGCTTCGAAAAGCTCGGCGCGGCAGGCTTTGCTGGCGGCGGCAGGGCTGCCGTTCGAAGTGAGCGCGGCCGATATCGACGAGCGGGCCGCCGAAATGCCGCTGCGCGCCAAGGGCGCCGCGCCAGAAACGGTCGCCGCGCATCTCGCCCGGACCAAGGCGCTGGCCGTTGCCGCCCGAAAACCGCGGCGGCTTGTCATCGGCGCTGACCAGGTTCTGGCGCTCGAAGGAGAGATTTTTTCGAAGCCGCAAAATCTCGCGGCGGCGAAAGCCCAGTTGCAAAAATTTTCCGGCAGGACGCATGCGTTGCATTCGGCACTCTGCGTCGTACGGGACGAGAACGTGCTGTTCGAGACGGTCGTGACCGCGCGGCTCACCTGCCGCGTGTTCGGTGACGATTTCATCGATCGTTATCTCCAAGCGGCCGGCGATGCGGTGCTGGCGAGCGTCGGCGCCTATCAATTGGAAGGCCTCGGCATCCATCTTTTCGCGGCAATCGACGGCGATCACGCGACGATCCTCGGCCTGCCCATGCTGGCGCTGCTTGCATTTCTGCGCGAAGAAGGCAGTCTCGCCGGATGAGCCCGCGCGCCTTCGTCATCGGCTGGCCGATCTCGCATTCGCGGTCGCCGCTGATCCACCATTATTGGCTGGAGCAATTGGGGCTCCCCGGTTCCTATGCGCGCGTTCCGGTCGCCCCGCCCGACCTTGCAACCTTCCTCGCCAATATCGCGGTGTTGGGTTTCGCCGGCGGCAATGTCACCTTGCCGCATAAGGAGAAGGCCTTCGCCGCCTGTGCGGTGACGACCCCGGTGGCGCAGCGCCTTAAAGCTGTGAACACCCTGTGGATCGAAGGCGGACAACTTTTCGGCGACAACACCGATGTTGCGGGCTTTCTGGCCTCGCTCGATGCGGATGTCCCGGATTGGGATAAGTCCGTGGATAAAGCCGTCGTCCTCGGCGCCGGCGGCGCGGCGCGTGGCATCGTCTATGCGCTCCATTCGCGCGGCATCCGCCATATCGCTCTCGTCAACCGTACCCGAAGCCGCGGCGAGGATCTCCAGCGCCAATTTCCCGAAGTTGAGATCGACCTCGCCGATTTCGCCGCCCTGCCGGCGCTGCTGAAGGACGCCGATCTGCTCGTCAACACGACATCGCTCGGCATGGTCGGCCAGCCGCCGCTTGACATCGATCTGGCGCCGCTGCCGGCGAAGGCGATCGTCGCCGACATCGTCTATGCGCCGCTCGAAACGGCGCTGCTGCGCCAGGCGGCGGCGCGCGGCCTGCGCACCTCCGGCGGCCTCGGCATGTTGCTCTATCAGGCTGCGCCGGGGTTTGCCCGCTGGTTCGGCCGAGAGCCGCAGGTGACGCCGGATCTGCGCGCGCGCGTCGCCGCGGACATCGCGGGCAAGAGCTGATGTTCGTTCTCGGCCTCACCGGCTCGATCGGCATGGGAAAATCGACGACGGCAGCGATCTTTCGCGAGGCCGGCGTTGCGGTGCATGATTCCGACGCCGCGGTTCACGCGCTTTATCGCGGCGCGGCGGCACCGCTGGTCGAGGCCGCCTTCCCCGGCACTGCGCGCGATGGCGCGATCGATCGGGCTCTGCTCGCGGCGCGGGTGATCCACGACCAAGCGGCGCTGATGCGGCTCGAGGCGATCGTGCATCCGCTGGTGCGCGCCGCGCGGGCGCAGTTCGTCGCCGAAGCACGCGCGGCCGGCGCCGATCTTGTTGTTCTCGACATTCCGCTGCTCTTCGAGACGGGCTGCGAAAACGAGGTCGATGCGGTTCTCGTTGTTACCGCGCCGGAAGCCGTGCAAAAGGCGCGCATTACCGCGCGTCCGGGCATGACAGAGGACAAGCTCGCCGCCATAATCGCCAAGCAAATGCCTGACGCTGAAAAACGCCGCCGCGCCGATCTCATCCTTGATACGAGCCACGGCCACGACGCGGCCGCGCGGCAGGTTCGCGCTCTCATCGGCGCGATCCGCGCCGGGCAGGTGAAGGCGCGCCATCATGCGTGAGATCGTTTTCGATACAGAGACGACCGGCCTCGACCCCACCGCGGGTCACAGGATCGTCGAAATCGGCTGCATCGAAATCCTCAATTCGATTCCGACCGGCCAGACCTTTCATTTCTATCTCGATCCCGAGCGTGACATGCCGGAGGAAGCCTTCCGGGTGCACGGAATTTCTGCGGAATTTTTGATCGGCAAGCCGAAGTTTGCCGAGATCGCCGAAAAATTTCTGATGTTCGTCGGCGATGCCATGCTCGTTGCGCATAATGCCGAATTCGACCTGCGCTTCGTCAATGCGGAATTGGCAGCGCTCGGCCATACGCCGTTGGGACAAGAGCGCATTATCGATACTTTGGCGCTCGCCCGCCGCCGCCATCCGGGCGCGCCGGCGAGCCTCGACGCGCTGTGCCAGCGCTATGGGATCGACGCGAGCCGCCGCACCAAGCACGGCGCCTTGCTCGACGCCGAGCTGCTCGCGGAGGTCTATGCAGAACTGAGCGGCGGCCGCCAGGCGAGCCTATTGTTGCAGACGGCGGCGGTGAACGCACAGCGAGCCGCCGCCGTGCGGCCGACACGGCCGGCGCCGCTCGCCCCGCTCATCGTCGCAGCCGAATGGGCGGCGCACGCCGCGTTTGCCGCAACGCTCGGCGACAAAGCACTCTGGCGGCGCTATCTGCCGAAATCAGACGAAGCTTAGCGCGCGTTTTTCGGGATCAGGCTTGCGCGGCCGGCGCTTGGGCCGTCTGGGCCATGCGCTGACGATAAAGGCCGGCGAAATCGATCGGGTCGATGTAGAGCGGCGGGAAGCCGCCATTGCGCACCGCCTCGGCGACGATCTGGCGGGCGAAGGGAAACAGCAGGCGCGGACACTCGATCATCACCACCGGGTGGACGTCGCTCTGCGGGATGTTGAGCACGCGGAAGATGCCGGCATAGTTCAGTTCGAATTTGAACAGCGTGTCGGCCCCTTCGCCAGCCGACCCTTCGAGCAGCAGTTCGACTTCGTAATCGGCATCGGCGATCTGCCGGGCATTGACGTTCACTTGAATGGCAATATTCGGCGGCTTGGTCTGCGGACCGAGCGAACGCGGCGCATTCGGATTCTCGAACGAAAAATCCTTCGTATATTGCACCAAGGCGTTAAGTGTGGGCGCTTCCGCCGCCGCACTGCCGCCGTTGCCCTCTGCCATCAAAGCTCTCCCTCGAAATCGCGCCAGCGCCTAGCATGGATAGTCGCGGCGAACAAGCGAGGCTCAGCGCGGATCGGGCCTGTCGACGCGGTGCCAATCCTGCGGCGTCAGATCGATGACGTGAGGATCGCGCGGCGTCGGCGCCATTTCCTGATGCCGCCAGGCAGGCAGGAGCAGCGCCAGCCCGACGCAATCGGAGAGAAAGCCGGGGATGACCAAAAGCGTCGCGCCAAGCGCGGCCAGTGCGCCGCTGCGCAAGGCCACAGGCGAGAGCCGCAAAATGTGATTGGGATTTTCAAAGGCTGCGCGAAGCAGGCTCCGTGCCTGGCCGCCGAGCCGCCGCAACAGGACGAGGCCAAGCAGGCTGAACAATAAGGTGAGGAAGATAGCGCCAGCGAGGCCGATCGCGCCGGCAACGAGGCCGAACACCGACAGCTCCGCCAATATCCAAAGGCAGGCGCTCAAAAAGAAGGCGGCGAGATAGGGCATGGTCCTGTCCCAGAAAACACAAAGTCTGTCGGTAATCTTCAGTTTATGAATTTTCCCGACCGGACGCCATATATAGGCATCCTATGCGGAAAATCCGCTTTAAGCCCGAGCCCAAATCAGAGCCAGAGCCCAAATCAGAGCCTCAATGATGCAGGATCCCTTCGACGCCTCGACGATCATTTTCGCGCTTCTCGCGATCTTCGTGCTCTGGAAGCTGCGCTCGGTTCTCGGCACCCGCAGCGGCGCGGAAAAGCCGCCGGCGCAGAATTCCTTCTTCAAGACGAGCACCGCGACCAATGACAATAAGGTCGTGTCCTTGCCCGGCGCCGCCCCGCCGCCGGCCGCCCCTGCCGGGGCACCGGCCGATCCGCGCCGTTGGCAGGCCTATGCGGAACCTGGCACCCGCGTTGCCAATGGGCTTGACGCCATCGTGGCCTCCGACCCGGGCTTCGATCTCGATTCATTCATCGCCGGCGCCAAGAGCGCCTATGAGATGATCGTCACCGCCTTCGCGACCGGCGACCGCGAGCTTCTTGCCCGCCTGCTCGACAAAGAGGTTTACGACAGTTTCGTCGCCGCCATCGAGGCGCGCGCCAATCGCGGCGAATCGCTGATGACCAAAGTCGTATCGATCGACAAGACCGGCGTTTTCGATGCCGGCGTCCGCGACGGCATGCTGCAAGTCACCCTACGCTTTATGACGACCCTCATCTCCGTGACGCACGATAAAGACGGCAAGCTGATCGACGGCGATCCGGAAAAGACGGTAAGCATGGTCGATCTTTGGACCTTCGCCCGCGCCGCCGGGGCGCGCGATCCAAACTGGAAACTCGTCGCGACGCAGACGGGCCATTGAGGCGCGGCCCCGAAAGGCGCTAGCTTTTCGGCAAGGACCGCGATGAGCCAGAAAACCATCACCGACGACGCGTGCCAGGGGGGCGGCATGAGCGAGGGAAGCCGGGAAACCCTGCGCCCGCTCTCCGATGAGGAGGTCAGCCTCTGGCTGTCGGTAACGCGCAGCATCACGCCCCGGCCTGGCGCGTCAGCGCCCGAGGCGCCGCGTCCAAAACCGGCAAAACCCGCCAAGATCGTCGCGCCGGCCGCGTCGGCGCCGGCTCAGCCCTTAAAGCCCGCGCCGCGTCCGGGGATGCCGTGCCTTGCGCCGCTCGAGCGCCGCGCCCGGCAAAAGCTCGCCCGCGGCCATATGGCGGTCGACGCGGCGCTCGATCTGCATGGCCTGCGCCAGCACGAGGCGCATCCGGCCCTGCATGGTTTTCTCGTCCGGGCCCAGCTTCAGGGGGCCAAGATCGTGCTCGTCGTCACCGGCAAGGGAGAGGGCCGCGCCGCCGATGGGTTCGAGCCGGGCGGCGTGCTGCGGCGCAGCGTACCGATCTGGCTCCGGGCGCCGGAATGGCGGCATCTCGTCGTCGGCTTCGAGGAGGCGGCGCGCCCGCATGGCGGCGCCGGGGCCCTCTATATCCGGATTCGCCGGCGCGCCGGAGCGCAGTCCTGATGCCGCCCGATTGGGCTGCCCTGGCGCCGCCGACCCTTGCCGCGTTCGAGGCGCTGGCCGAGGCAGCCTATGCGCGGCTGCCGAACGATTTCCGCGTCCTCTGCCAAGGGCTTGTCATCCAAGTCGAGGATTTCGCGACCGACGACGTGCTCAGCCAGATGGGCTGCGAGAGCGAATTCGACCTGCTCGGGCTTTTCACCGGCCGCGGCCTCGCGCAAGGTGGAGCACAGGCCTTTACCGGACAGATGCCGAACATGGTCTGGCTTTACCGCCGCCCGATCCTCGATTATTGGGCCGAACACGAGGACACGCTCGGCGACGTCATCGCCCATGTCCTGGTGCATGAGATCGGCCATCATTTCGGCCTCTCCGACGCCGATATGGCGGCGGTCGAGGCGGCGGCGGATTAGCCGCCAGGCCGCGGAGCGATGGTGATGTTTGCAACGATAGCCTCCGTCGTCTCGGCCTGCGTCGCGGCCTGCGGCCTGTTCTTCGCTTGGCGGCAGTCGCGTGAATCGGCTTTGCGCCGTGCCGACGTCCTGAACTGGGCGGAGCAGGCGATCGACGCCCTCCAGAGCCTGTTGCTCATCTGCGTCCTGGATGACGGCGAGTTGGACCCGGCCGTCGAGAAGGCGAAGCTCATCGAGATCATGTTCGCGACCTCGACCTTGACCGAGCGCGGCCGGCTCTTCTTCAAGAACGAGATCCGCGGTGACGGCCACGGTCAGGATAAGGAGAGGGCCTATCAGGGCTATCGGCCGAAAATCCTTGATCAGCTCGTCGTCGCCCACCAAATCGCCAGGCAATGGTCGCAAGCCAACGCCGAGGACCGGAAAATCATGCTGATCCTGGCCGAGGACGCTGCGCGCACCTTCGTTTCCCTGGCGCAGCAGGAGGTCGGCCGCAGCAAGACCGCCAGCGCCATCACCAAACGGGCCGGCGACGGCCGCGACCTTGACGAATTGGTCAAGGAGTTCAATAGAGCACGGCTAGAACAAGGTTCCAGCTTCGCCCGCGCCCGCGCCGAAGCTGCCGTGGTGGTTGTGGCCACCCGATCCGGAGCATCCTCCTAATGGAAAAATTCACGTCCCTGACGGGCGTCGCAGCGCCGCTGGCGATCCGCAATGTCGACACCGACATGATCATCCCGAAGCAATACCTCAAGACGATCAAGCGCACCGGCCTCGGCAAGGGGCTGTTCTCGGAAATGCGCTATAACGAGGATGGCTCGGAAAATCCCGATTTCGTCCTCAACAAGCCGGCCTACCGGCATGCGCAGATTCTCGTCGCGGAAGACAATTTCGGCTGCGGCTCGTCACGCGAACATGCGCCGTGGGCGCTGCTCGACTTCGGCATCCGCTGCGTCATCTCGACGAGTTTCGCCGACATTTTCTATAACAATTGCTTCAAGAACGGCATTCTGCCGATCGTCGTCAGCCCCGAGGAATTGGCCAAGCTGATGGACGATGCCGAGCGCGGCGCCAATGCGACGCTCTCCGTCGATCTCGAAAGCCAAGAGATCCGCGGCCCCGACGGCGGCGTCATCCATTTCGACATCGACCCGTTCCGCAAGCATTGCCTCATCAACGGCCTCGACGACATCGGGTTGAGCCTGCAGAAGGCCGACAAGATCACCGCCTTCGAGAAGCAGGAGCACGCCGCGCATCCCTGGCTATGAGTGCGGCCGGCCGGCGCGGAAAGCTTGACGCCGGCGCCGGCTTCCCTTAGACAGCCCGCTTCGATTTCCGCCTGCGCCCGAGAGCGTGTTCCGAAAAGCCGACCGGCTTTACGATCGGAACATGCCCCAAATCGGCGCGGGCCTTCGTTTGTGGCCGCAAGGCCGGAAGGATCACCCATGTCGCGCCGCTGCGAATTGACCGGCAAGGCCGTGCTCGTCGGCAATAAGGTCAGCCATTCGAACCGCAAGACCAAGACGCGGTTCCTGCCCAATCTCGTCAAGGTGACGCTCGCCTCCGAAACGCTCGGCCGCGACGTGCGCCTGCGCGTCGCCACCGCGGCGCTGCGTTCGGTCGAACACCGCGGCGGTCTCGATGCCTTCCTGATTAAGGCCTCGGAAACCGAGCTTTCGACCGGCGCCCGCGCGCTGAAGCGCGAGATCGAGAAGAAGCAGGCCTCGGCGTAAGCCGGTCTCTCTGAAGAGCCGTCAGGCTCAATGCACCGTCACGACCGGCATGCGCTTTTTGGCGCGCGGCTGATGGTGCGCCGGCACCGGCGCGGTCTTTTCATCGAAGAGTTCCGCCAATTTTTCGGTCATCGCGCCGCCGAGTTCTTCCGCATCGACGATGGTCACGGCGCGCCGGTAATAGCGCGTCACGTCATGGCCGATGCCGATGGCGATGAGCTCGACCGGCGAGCGGGTTTCGATCTCCTCGATCACGTAGCGCAAATGCCGCTCGAGATAATTGCCGGGATTGACCGAAAGGGTTGAATCGTCGACCGGCGCGCCGTCCGAAATCATCATCAGGATGCGCCGCTGTTCGGAGCGGGCGAGCAGGCGCTTATGGGCCCAATCCAGCGCCTCGCCGTCGATATTCTCTTTCAGCAAGCCCTCGCGCATCATCAGGCCGAGATTTTTTCGCGCCCGCCGCCAGGGGGCGTCGGCGGCCTTGTAGATGATGTGGCGCAGATCGTTGAGCCGGCCGGGCGAGGCCGGCTTGCCGGCCTGCAGCCAGGCTTCGCGCGATTGGCCGCCCTTCCAGGCGCGGGTGGTAAAGCCCAGAATCTCGACCTTGACGCCGCAGCGCTCCAGCGTGCGGGCGAGAATATCGGCGCAGGTCGCCGCGACCGTGATCGGCCGGCCGCGCATCGAGCCCGAATTATCGAGCAGCAGGGTCACGACCGTATCGCGGAAGTCCATGTCCTTCTCGCGCTTGAAGGAAAGCGGCTGCTGCGGGTCGATGACGATGCGCGGCAGCCGCGCCGTATCGAGCATGCCTTCTTCGAGGTCGAATTCCCACGAGCGATTCTGCTGGGCCAGCAGGCGGCGCTGCAGCCGGTTGGCGAGCCGGCCGACGACGGACGACAGATTCTGCAATTGCTTGTCGAGATAAGCGCGCAGCCGCTCGAGCTCTTCCGGCTCGCAAAGCGCCTCGGCGGTGATGATCTCGTCGAACTTGTGCGTGAAAGCCTGATAATCCGGCGGCCGCACGTCCGGCCGCGTCTTCGGCGGCGGACGGTGCGCATCGGCGGCTTGATCGCCCTCGCCGAGGTCGCCTTCCTCGTCCGCCTCGAATTCGCCGGCGGCCGCATCGACCGATTCGACCTCCGTCTCGCCATCGGACTCGGCGGCCTCGGTCGTCTGTGACTCGGCGCTATCGGCGCTTTCGTCGCGCTGGCCTTCAAAGGCCTCGGTATCGTCGCCGCCGGCCTGCTGATCCTCGCTCTGCTCGGATTCTTCGTTGCTATCGGAGCCGATATCCTCGCCCACGTCGAGCGCCGAGAGCAGCCGCCGCACCGAAAGGCCGAAGGCGCGCTGGTCTTCGAGCGACGTGGCGAGTTGATCGAGATCGTGCCCGGCGCGCTGCTCGACGAGCGGGCGCCAGAGATCGACCAACCGTTGGGCGTTTTTCGGCGGCTTTTGGCCGGTGAGCCGTTCGCGGACGATCAACGCCACCGCCTGTTCGAGCGGCGCGTCGCTGCGCTCGCGAATTTCACCATAGCGGGCGTGCTGGAAGCGGTCCTCGAGCATGGCGCCGAGGTTTTGCGCGACGCCTTCCATCCGGCGGGCGCCGATCGCCTCGACACGCGCCTGCTCGACGGCGTCGAAGACGGCACGGGCCTGCGGCGCCTGCGGCAACAGCCGGCGGTGCACATTGGCGTCATGGCAGGCGAGCCGCAGCGCGATCGCATCGGCATTGCCGCGCTGGATCGCGGCATCCTGCTTCGTAAGCTTGCGCGGCGGCTCGGAGAGCCGCACGCGGGCGGCGGCGCTGGCGCCGGACAGGTTCGGTTTCTCCGCCGCAAAGGTTACCTCAAGCTGCGGCACATGCGCCATGGCACGCAAGCAGCCGGCGACGGCGCGCTTGAACGGCTCCTGCGGCGCCTCGACCTTGCCCGGCGGCTTGAGATTCGACCCGGACATGGCCTCAGCTCATCGCGACATTCACGGCGCTTTCCGGCAGCTCCTGGCCGAAGCAGCGTTGGTAGAACTCAGCGACCAGCGGGCGCTCCAGTTCGTCGCATTTATTGAGGAAGGTGAGCCGGAAGGCGAAACCGAGGTCGTTGAAGATTTCGGCATTCTCGGCCCAGGTGATCACCGTGCGCGGGCTCATGACGGTCGATAGATCGCCGGCCATGAAGGCGTTGCGCGTCAGGTCGGCGACGCGAACCATTTTATTGACCTGGTCGCGGCCGTCCTTGCTTCGCTGATAGGATTTCACCTTGGAGAGGACGATGCCGACTTCCTTGTCGTGCGGCAGATAATTGAGCGTCGCGACGATCGACCAGCGGTCCATCTGGCCCTGATTGATCTGCTGCGTGCCATGATAGAGGCCGGAGGTGTCGCCGAGGCCGATCGTATTCGTCGTCGAGAACAGCCGGAAGGCGGGGTGCGGCTTGATGACCCGGTTTTGGTCGAGCAGCGTCAGGCGGCCGGACACTTCGAGCACGCGCTGGATGACGAACATCACGTCGGGCCGCCCGGCATCGTATTCATCGAAACAGAGCGCGATATTGTTCTGCAAAGCCCAGGGCAGAATGCCGTCGCGGAATTCGGTAACCTGCTTGCCGTCTCTCAGTACGATCGCGTCCTTGCCGACGAGATCGATGCGCGAGACATGGCTGTCGAGGTTGATGCGCACGCAAGGCCAGTTGAGCCGCGCCGCGACCTGCTCGATATGCGTCGATTTGCCGGTGCCATGATAGCCGGAGATCATCACGCGCCGGTTCTTGGCGAAGCCGGCGAGGATGGCGAGCGTCGTGTCACGGTCGAAAAGATAGTCCGGGTCGAGCTCCGGCACGTGCTGATCGGCTTGGGAAAAGGCCGGTGCCTCCATGTCGGTATCGATGCCGAACACCTGGCGGACCGAGATTTTCATGTCCGGCAGAGCTTTTAGGGCCTCTTCACCGGCTAAGGAATTGGCAGACATTCATCCTCCGTTCCGCCCGTTCTGGCCACGCTATAGCATGCGGGCCGGCCGCGAGGCGGGGAATTCACGCGCGATCCCAAAAAGTTGCGGCTATTCACCGAAGACCGGGCGCAAAATCAGGCGAGCTTGACCGACTTCAGATAATTATAGGCGCGGATAATTTCACGTAATTTGTCTTCGAGCGAGCGATCGCCGCCATTGGCGTCGGGATGCAGCCGTTTGACCATGTCCTTGTAGCGGCTGCGGATCGCGTCGGCATCGGCATTTTCATCGAGACCCAAGTGATCGAGGGCCTTGCGGACGGCAATACCATACTTGGGCTTTGCCGGCTCGGCCGGGCGCCGCGCGGCCGTGCGGTTGCTGAAAATATTGAGCGGGTCGGCATAATGCGACGGATCGCTGCCGCGCGTCTGCGGGCCGCCGGCGACATTGTTACCCATGACCCAGGTCGGGCGATGCCCCGTCGACGCATCGCGCTGATAAAGTGCGACCGCTTCGGCGCTCATACCCTGAAAATAATTATAGGAGGCGTTATAAGCGCGCACATGTTCAAGGCAGAAGCTGAAATATTCGCCCTCGCGCTGCCAGCCCATCGGCGCGCGGAATTCGCCCGGCTCGGCGCAGCCCGGATGGTCACAGCGCACTTTCACGCTATGCACCGGCTCTTTGGCCTTCGGCTTGGCTCTAACGCGGTCGAAGATCGGCGAATTCAAATCCATGATGCGCTATTATGAGTGTCTTGGCGGTGGCCGCAACCCGGTTGCCTCGATAAAAGACACAGGGTGCGATGAAGGGAAGTTCGATGAGCGACGAGCCTAATATAGCCGAGCGCATCAAGCAAAAATTACAAGCGGCTTTGGCGCCGATTTCGCTTGCTGTGATCGACGAATCACACCGGCACGCCGGCCATGCGCATGTGATCGAACACGCGGCGAAAGCCGGTAAATCAGGCGAGACGCATTTTAACGTTAAGGTGGTATCGGAAAGCTTTCGCGGCAAGAGCCCGCTCGCCCGCCACCGGATGGTCAACGAGATTTTGCAGGCGGAATTCGCCGATGGCGTGCATGCGCTCTCGATCGAGGCCAAGGCGCCGGGCGATTGAGCGCCGCGCCGGGCCGCAGCGTCATGAAATGGCCGTATCTCGCGCGAACTAAAGAGCGGCTTCGGCGCTTTGCAGAATGTTTGTGAGGCGTTAGGGTTGCGGTTCAGAGCGCCGTGCTGGTGCCGGCTCATTCTCTAGGGCAATGTCATGCGGTTGCGTCTTCATGGCTTGGTTGCCGCTGCGCTCTTGGTCTTCGCGGCCGGGCGCGCCCTGGCGACCCCGTCGCTCGTGATGGATGTCGCAACCGGCGATGTGCTCTATGAAAACGAGGCGACGCGGCCCTGGTTTCCCGCTTCGCTGACCAAGCTGATGACCGTCTATGTCACGCTGAGCGCGGTGCGCGACCATCAGATCTCGCTCGATACGCCGCTCGTCGTGTCGCGCTATGCGGCCTCCATGCCGCCGTCGAAGATGGGCTTTCGTCCCGGCACCGAGGTGACGCTCGGTAATGCGCTCAAAATGCTGATGGTGAAATCGCCGAACGATATTGCCATCACGATCGCCGAAGGCGTTGCCGGTTCGGTCGATGCCTTTGCCGACGATATGAATGCCGCCGCGGCGCAACTCGGCATGAAGCAGAGCCATTTCGTCAATCCGAACGGCCTGCCCAACCCGGACCATTATTCGTCGGCGCGTGATCTCGCCGTCCTCGGCCGCGCGCTTTATCGGACATTTCCCCAATACGCCGATCTCTTCGACATCGGCGCCATGCGCGTCGACGGCAAAGTCATTCCCAATCACAACGACATGCTCGGCCGCTATCCGGGCGCCGACGGCATGAAGACGGGCTTCACTTGCGATGCCGGGTTCAATCTCGTCGCCAGCGCGACGCGCGGCAATCGTCACTATATCGCGGTTGTCCTCGGCGCGCCGACACCGCGCGAACGCCTCGTCCGCACCGCCGTCTTGCTCGATCGCGCCTTCGACGGGATCGACCAGCCGCAGCCGATGGATGCCGACGAGCCGACCGGCGGCGAACCGGAAGATCTGCGCGAACTCGTCTGTCATCGCCGCAGCCACGCCATGGCGGTCTTCCAGGCGGAGACCGATCGCTTAGAGGCGCCGCTGCTGACCATCGGGCAAAAGTCGGGCGCGCCCTTCGGCCTCTTCACCGCCTCGGCCCTGGCACAGGAAACACCGGCTGCCTTGCGGATTGCGATGATGCCGGTTCCCGCGTTCGATCCCGAGCCCGTCTCCGTCGGGGCAGAGCCTGGCTATAAGGGCCCGATCGCCGGGCCGCGGCCGCCGCATACCCCGGTCGGCACGCCGCTCCTCGCCGATACCGCGCCGCTGGCGAAACCGCCGGCGGCCGAACCGAACGAGGATGCGCCCGAGGTGGCGGCAAACGACCACGATTCAGCCAAGGTCGCCGCGGCCGCGGGCGGCGACGCCGATGCGTCGCATCTCTCAAAAGCAAAGAAACACGCCAAAATCGGCAAGGCGAAATCGCACGCAAAAGTCGCGGCGAAAGCGCCGCACGGCAAGCACAAATTGGCCAAAGCCGGCAAAGCCTCGAAATCGAAGCTCGCGCTTCACAAAACAAAAGCCAAACCCGCCAAGCTCGCAAAAGCCAAGCTCGCAAAAGCCAAGCCGCATAAAGGCGCCGCCAAAAAAGTCGCCGCCAAGACGCTCAAGGCGAAAAAGCTCGCCAGCAAATCGCACGCGAAACATTCGGCGCATTCGGCCAGCTCCGACAATTGAGCTGGTCACCAGCCGGATTGAATCACGGCAAGGCCGCGATTATCTCTCCTCGGCTCGATTGTGCGCGAGAGGAAGCCATTCATGACTGACACGCGGCGGCCGCCGATCTTTCCGCTTTCGATCCTCACCGGCTTCCTCGGCGCCGGCAAGACGACCCTGCTCAACACATTGCTGCGGGCGCCGGAACTCGCCGATTGTCTCGTCCTCATCAATGAATTCGGCGAAGTCGGCCTCGATCATCTCTTCGTCGAGAAAGTCGACGGCAATGTCGTCGTCATGGCTTCGGGTTGCCTCTGCTGCACGATCCGCGGCGATCTTGTCGCTACGCTCGAAGACCTGCTGCGCCGTCGCGACAACGGCCGGATTGCGCCGTTCAATCGTGTGATTATCGAGACGACGGGCCTCGCCGATCCGGCGCCGATCCTGCACACGATCATGTATCATCCTTATTTTATGCTGCGCTTCCGGCTCGACGGCGTGATCACCGTGGTCGATGCGTTGACCGGCGATGCGACGCTCGATCGCCATTCCGAGGCGGTGAAACAGGCGGCCGTCGCCGACCGGCTGGTGATAACCAAAAGCGATCTTCTTGCCGAAGGGGATGCGCGGCTCGCGGCTTTGCAGGCCCGGCTCGCGGCGCTCAATCCGACCGCGGTTGAGCGTAATGCGGCGCGCGGCGAAGCGACGCCGGCGGCGCTCCTCAACGCCGGGCTTTATGATCCGGACAAGAAAACACCCGACGTGCGCCGCTGGCTGAACGCCGAAGCCTTGGATGATCACGCCGCGCATCACCAGCACGATCACCATCATGGCCATGGCGCGCATGAGCATGGCGCGGCCGCCCATGACATCAACCGGCACGATGCGCGCATCCGCGCATTCGCCTTGCGCCATGACAAGCCGGTGCCGCTTGCGGCCGTCGATATGTTCTTCGAATTGCTGCGCAACGCGCATGGCGCGCATCTGCTGCGGGTCAAAGGGATTATTGCCCTTGACGACGATCCGGCCCGGCCGCTCGTCGTACATGGCGTGCAGCATATCTTTCATCCGCCGGCGCGGCTCGACGCCTGGCCGGATGACGATCATACGACCCGCATCGTCTTTATCCTGCACGATATGGCGCCGGATTTTGTCCGCGGCTTATGGAACGCCTTCATGGGCGTGGGGGCGGACACGCCCGATGCCGCGGCTCTGACGGAAAACCCGCTGAAAATATCGTCCGGCGGCCTGCTCGCTTAGAGCGGGATGCGAAAAAGTGTCGGCGGTTTTCGCAAAAAAACCGCTCTAAACGACGTGATCTAGGTCTCGTCCGCGGGCGATACTTTGCCGCCCTTGCCGTTCGGCGGCTCGCGCAGGATGAAGCCCTGTTTCGCCAGCTCCGGCAGGTTGACATTCATGACCGGCGGCGGCGCATCAAAGAGATTGGCCGCCTTGAATCGGCGATAGATTTCGAAATTCAATTCGCTCGTGGTGCTTTTCATCGTCGTCACGTCGGCGACATAGCAATAGAGCTCGAAGTTGAAGACCGCGCCGGTGATTTCGGCGAAGACGACGAAGGGGGCGGGCTTCTTCAGCACGTTCTTGTTGGTCGCGGTGACGTCGAGCAGGATCTCGCGCGCCTTTTGCGGATCGGCCGCCGCATTCACCGGAAGAGTGAGCTTGAGACGGCCGGTTTTGTCTTCGCGGACATAATTCTTGACGACGCCGGCGACGAGATCGGCGTTGGGGATCACCACCGCGGCGCGATCGAACGTCTCAATCTCGGTCGAACGAACATTGATGCGGCGGACGAAGCCTTCGTTCGGGCCGACCGAAATCCAGTCGCCGACGCGGATCACCCGTTCCCACAGCAGGATCAAGCCGGAGACGAAATTGTTGACGATCGATTGCAGGCCAAAGCCGATACCGACCGAGAGCGCGCCGGCGACGATCGCGAGCTTGGCGAAATCGACGCCGATATAAGCGAGCGCGAAACCGAGCGCCAGGATACGCCCGACATAGCCGATGCTGGTCTTGATCGCATTGCGCAGGCCGAGATCGAGCCGCGTATGCGGCAGGAAACTCACTTCGAGCCAGCGCTCGACGATGCGGGTTGCGGCGAAGCCGGCGGCGAAGATGACGAGCGTGAAGACGATGCGCGACAGCGAGATCGTCACATTGCCGATCTTGAAGCCGAAGAAAGCCGCGTAGAGATAGCCGGTGACGTCCGCCGATTGCACGCCCCAAGGCGCCAGCGCCGCCAGTGCGGCGACGAGGAAAATCACGACTTTGCCGATGCCGGCGCCGAGAATGGCGAATTGCTCGAACGCCTCGCGGCTGAGCCCCGTCGAAAGCATGACGCTGCGTCCGAACGGCGTCGTCGCGGTCATGCCGCGGCCGACGACCTGATCGACCAGCATGATCAGCATCACGGTCAGCGCGCCGACGCCGCCGACCCAGACGACCTGATCGACGATGAACTGGCTCAAGTTCATGTAGCCGACGAGGACAGCGGCAAACACGACGAGGATGATCGCCCACAGCACCGTGCGCAGAATGCCGAACCAATTGGCCGCGGGGTCGGTGCGAGGTCCGAAGACCTGCTCGGTTTCATCTTCCTCGCTTTGGCCGATCCAGAGGCTCGCGGCGAGCGCCGCGGCGACGGCAAAGGCGCAAAGGCCGCGGAAGAACATCTGGCTCGCCCAGGAAGATTCGACGACCTGGCCGAGCGCGTTGACGACGCGGCCTACCGAGACGAGCACGGTGACGATCAGTACCGTCCGCAGAACCTGCGCGGCGGCATCGTCGTCGAGGCTGAGAAGGCGCCACTCGCGTCGTCTCGGCGCCAGCATGGCCTGGGCGAGGCCGGCGGCGATGGCGATCCGCAAAATCGCAAAGAAGAATG